>NZ_JBGONU010000060.1:0-23159 GCF_041439295.1 Vibrio sp. 1F253
CTGATCAGATCGTAGGTTCTTGATTTAGTTCCATTGAATTACGCAACAAAGCCTCGTCTATCCAGAACGTAACTGAACCACGATTGCAAAGCGCTTTGTTGTACTCCGCCCAGTTAGTTATCTTCTTTTTCGCTTTACCCATATCACCACCGTTCTAACCATCACAAAGGATCAGATCGCAGGACTTGAAAAAGGTTCAACTAATTTAGGCAACAACGCCCTTGGTAGTTATTGTCATCCTCTATTAACTAAATTTGAAATATTACTTTTCATATAATAGATAGAAGTATGGGGTATGTGTCACGTTTTGCGTAAATACAATATGGAAATGTGTATGGGTCAAATAGCTGTAATTGATATTGCTTATAGATTTATAATTTAGAGTATGTTTTTCGGACTGATTAAAAAATCTTAAAGTTATATATTACCTATCTATTTCTTATGAGGTTATTTATATTTAGTGAGTACTAAATATAGGGGGTTGATTTGATTGAACGGATAAATTGTTTAATTTACGATACATTAGAGTTAAATCGGAAACAGTTTTTACTTCGTGTTTACGGATTAGCATTGCTATGGGCATTGATCTTTCTTCTTTTTGATTACTTCCTTCTCAAGGGCTTTGGTAATGTTCTTCTGGATACTAGTGATGATAAAATTTTTTCTGTATTGTTTTTTTTGTTAATTGATGCACCATTTACTGAAACTCTAATATTTCAATGTTTTATACAAACGATCCTTCGTCATGTAAAAGGAAGCCCAACATTCTCAATTGTAGGTTCAGCTACTATATTTTCTTTGTGTCACCTAGGTAATTCTACGATAAACGCAATTATAGTATTGGTAACTGGACTTGCTCTCGCTTTAACATACGAATATGTACGGATGAGATATGGTAATATTTATGCTTTCCTTTCGGTCTTTATTTCTCATATGTTATGGAATATAAGTGCAGCGGTGATTATGCCATTACTTTTTATCATGTTTGGCTTGTAATAAAAAGTTCCATATCAAGATAACGCTAATTAATACATATACTCTGTGATAGTGGTGGATATATAATGAAGACTCTGAGCCAACTAAATAAGACAATATCTAAAAACACGCCATATATTCATGTAGGGGATGACATGAATTGGGTAATAGGTGCTTTTATAGAACTTTGCTCTAGAAGTGACCAATATTATGATATTGATATAAAATCCTTTTTACATTGGGTTAAACCAGCAATTCTGCATGGGCAATATAAATTAATTTACACCGAAGATGGAGTTGTAAAAACGGGTTTTATCTTATGGGCTTGGGTGGATAACGACACATTAATTCGATATCACACATCTAACCGATTTTATTTACACCCAACAGAGTGGAATGAAGGTCAAAATTTGATAATTATTGATTATCTTGATTTGCATTATTCTAAAAAAAACATTAGAGACATGTACCGGTTGTTTAAATCTATAAAGTCATATGTTGATTCTTGTTCATATTGCATTAGAGACATATCAAATAAACCTATAAAAAATGGCTATTTATAAAATGATTAAAACATTTAAAGAACCTAACTCTAAAAATACATTACTATTTAAAAAGGAGCTAGGTGAAACCAGTTTTGTACGCTTTAAAACACATAAATTGAAAAAAACCAGTGTAATTTGGTACAACAAAAATTTAGTTAAGGATCTAAATATAGATGAATCTAAAATAGAGTCTGAAATTTTAGATAATTTTTCATATGTCACTAAAGAATATACAAATAAAAAGAACATATTTACAAATGACAGTAAGTTTTTTTTGGCAGATCGTTATGGATCTAGATATGAGATTTGTAATGGTGGTGGAGCTAGATGCGGTAGCAATGGTAATTTTCAAATAAAAGGAATCGGAGCTAATCCCCTTGTTAGTTTGCAAATGGATGAACATCATTCACACGGAAAATTATGTATTCTAGAAGCTGTTAACGAAGCTATATGGGGAGAAGTGTGCCATAAAAACTTACCTTATGGAGCAGTTCGAACATTGGCCATAATTAACACAAACACAGCTATAAGAAGTTTTTATGGCTTACCTGAGCCAAGAAATCTTCCTTGTGTCTTAGCTATTAGACAGGTTTCGATCAGGCCTGCACATTTTGTAAGAGCTCCTTTTTTCTTTCCAAAGTATGAATACCAATACTTACGTGATAACGATGCGCTAAGAGTAAAAAAAGCTATACACCTTTTGAAAGATAATTTAATACTCAGTAAGCTACATATTGAAGAGTCACTACAAAATGCCTTATCTCATTTTTTGATAAAATTGGCAAAACAAATCGCGGCATCAAGAATTTTAGGCATACCACATCGCTCATTAACTAGTTCAAACATTTGTATTGATACTAAGTTCATTGATTTTGGCACTATAAGTGCTGTACCAAACTTTGCAAACTATAGGTATGGCCATGAAGACTATGGAGTTTGGGATGACCATAAGTTGATTGTAAAGTGGTTACATAATTTTGTTTTCTTTATTAATAAATATAATAAAGAAAAAATAAATGATCACGACTTGAAATTATTAACAGCCAAATTCATAGAGAATCTTTCGTATTTCGAAGATGTATTTTTATCTGACATATTGAGAATAAAAAAAACAGATTTCACTAAGGTTAACTCATTTAAAGTTGCACTTCAAAGTCAACCAAAAACCAATTGGAATCGATTCGATTTAATGGAAGATATAGTAAGGTTGGCAAATAAAATGGATATGTATGTAGATAAAAATGCAGTTTTTCATTTAAGGCATGAAAAGTTTTCGCAAAAACATATTATTAATCAAACTTTAAGAAATATTAGCAATACTACTATTTATGATAAATCAATTAGTGATTTCATTAATTCTTACCAAAATTTGTAATTAACTACACTAAAGAAGGAAACAATTATGTTCTGCTTAACAGAGTCTGAAATTTTAATGGTCGATGGTGGAGGTGAAGGTAGTGGTGCTCCGGCTGGTTATAGGGGGGGGAGTTATAGTGGTAGTAATGGAAGTAGTAACTACCCATCTTACAACAATGGTGGACGTCATAGTAATTCAGATCTGACCAATAATCCTGCAGTTGCATGTCTGACAAGTGCGATCAATGATGGACTTGCGACTAGTAATGTTAGTTTGGCGTCTGGTAGTTCTCCTACTAGCGCTGCCACTGCAGGAGTAATGACAAGTTTTGGGAGCATGTACTCTGGTGGCTGCTTTAGCATGGGGCCTGGTGGGCATAATTAAAGCTTGTTTTGAATATTACTATTTCTGTCATACTTATAGCTCTTCAATAAGGCTATAAACGCACAGTTAATGAATGATTATAAAACAACCAATAAGAATAAGTTATACTATTAAATTAAACAACATACAGGTAGATTATATTTATTGTAATCTGCTTGTATTATTATTATTTTGGAAACTTTAGGTTATTCAATATGTCATATTAAGATTAGCTCATAATATTATATATAAATGAGAGACTTAGAATTATGGTTGCACAAAGGAAAAGCCTATATCGACCGGGATATTTCGAAGCGCAAAAATCAGGTAATGAAGGTGGTATTTTACTCAATACATCTTTAAATCAAAATATATACCTTGGACTGTCAATCTTTGTGTTAGTCGCTATAATCGCTTTCATTAGTTTTGCAGAATATACAAGACGGGAAACCCTCGTAGGTATTGTTAGTCCACTAGGGGGGATGGTTAAGGTACAAGCAAATAACTCTGGCTATGTTGAAAAATTATTCGTAAAGGAAGGGGAACATGTAGAAATAATGGATCCTCTATACAAAATTAAAACCGAACGATTTGATGGAACGGGTATAGGGGTAAAAAAACGAATACTTACTTCAATTAAGAATCAATATCAACTATTACTTGAACGTAGGCACCAAGAATCAGAAAAATCAGAGTTCGCTCAACAGTCTTTAACTGAAGATATAAGCCGACTAGATTCAGAGATCAACATATTAAATTATGTGCTTACATTGTCCTACCATGAATTAGAACTCACTCAAAAATTAGTTAACAAGCAGAAAACTCTACTTAACAATAAATTTATGTCAGAGATTGAGTTTCAAAAACAACAGCTTGACCTGCTTGCTAAAGAGTCACAAACGCAAACTCATAAGTTAAATCTTCAAAAACTATTAAGAGAGAAACAAAATCTGACTACTAAAAAAAGAAATCTCGACATCAATTTAAATCTTACCCTGAAAGATATCGATAGACAATTAGAAACTATCAACCAAAATAAAGTAGAATTTTCATATGAGAATGATAATCAAATTATGTCTCCCATTAAAGGGGTCATTGCATCAATACTTACGGAGAAAGGGCACTCAGTAATAAATGGCCAACCCTTATTAGTTATTATTCCGGAGAGTAAGAGAGTGTTTGTTGAACTGTATGCTCCTAGCAAAAGTATTGGTTTTATGAGAATAGGACAAAAAGTAAAACTAAGATTTGATGCCTTTCCGCATGAAAAATTTGGAGTTCAAACAGCCACGATAACTAACATATCTAAATCATCGGTTGCGCCAGAAATGCTTCCAAATCGAAATTTAATTAAAAGTGTAGCTATTGAGGGGCTATATCAAGTTAAGGTTGAACTTTCCAAGCCAACGATCACAGTTTACGGACAAGAAGAACATTTTGTATCAGGAATGACAGTTGTTGCTGATGTTGAGCTTGATTCTCGTAAAATTTATGAGTGGATACTTGAACCATTATATACAATTAAAGGGAGAATTTAGTCCATGGAAGTCATTAACCATCTGGATTGGGGGTGGGGTAAAAAACTTACTTTAGTCCGTCAAACAGAAAATGCAGAATGCGGTGTTGCTTGTCTCGCCATGATCGCAGATTGGCATGGTTATAAAATAAGCTTGAGGAATTTACGAGCCAAATTTGGCATAACGCAACATGGTATGTCTTTCTCGCGTCTTATTGAGTGCGCAGAACTACTGAAACTCTCTGGTAGAGCAGTACGATTGGATTTAGATGAACTACACCAATTGAGCACTCCTTGTATCCTTCACTGGAATTTAAACCATTTTGTCGTTCTTAACTCAATAAAAGGAAACAAAGTTGTTATTCATGATCCAGCAAATGGTGTAACTCAGCTAAGCCTTTCAGATGTAAACAAGCACTTTACAGGTATTGCACTCGAATTAACTCCAACTCACGACTTTAAAAAATTAGATGAAAAAGACAAAATAAAGCTGTCTGAACTAGTCGGTAATACAATAGGTTTAAAATCTTCACTAATTAAAATTTTTGCTTTTGCTTTGATTCTTGAAGCCATCGCTTTACTACTTCCAATGCTTAATCAGATTGTTATTGACGAGGTGTTAGTTGGTTATGATGAAAATTTACTCGTGCTTATCATTCTTGCTATTCTTCTAATAACAGCGACACAAACTTTAATTGGGCTAGCAAAAGAGTGGGCAACAGTAACACTATCAGTTAATTTCAAAACGCAGTGGACTGCGAATGTTTTTCATCACCTGTTCCGATTGCCTATTGAATGGTTTGAGAAACGAGATATCGGTAGTATTAGTGCTAAATTTTCAGCAATCAATGTAATACAAAGCACGTTGACAACTAGCATCATTCAAGCCTTACTTGACCTTGTTTTAGTAGTCGGTACGCTAATGGTAATGCTGCTGTATAGTCCAACTCTTTCCGTTATCACTATTATTGCCGCAATTATTTATGTGTGCTTACGTTTTGCATGGTTTGGATCGTTCAAAAGAGCAGAAGAAAACACTTGGGAAGCAAATACGAAAGAAGAAAGTTACTTCATAGAAACAGTAAGAGGAGTATTAAGCCTTCGAGTCAATGGAACACTACCTTGGCGGGAATCTGCATGGCGTAATTTAAATATCAATCGGCGTAATGCACAATTACATGAATTCAAGCTGGCCATAATTTATAACACGATAAACACCACAATTATCAGCTTGGTGTCAGCTTCTATACTTTGGTTTGGTGCAAATTTAGTGTTAAACGAACAATTTACGATTGGTATGCTCGTTGCGTTTCTGTCATATCAAGGACGTTTTTCAGGTAGCATCAGTTCATTAATAGATAAATATTTTGAGTACAAAATTCTCTCCGTTTACAACGAGAGATTAGCAGATATTGTACTTACTCAGAAAGAAACAGACAATGATTATGCAATTACAACAACTCAACCTAAACCCATTTTCGCTAGTGATAATTTGATTGATTTTGCGAACGTATCCTTTTCTTATGGCACAAATGAACCTCTTCTATTGAATAAAGCTTCATTTAAAATCAAACAAGGGGAGATAGTTGCTCTGGTTGGTACGTCAGGATGTGGCAAATCGACAATTTCTAAATTATTGCTTGGTATTTACAAACCTACTGGTGGCCATATCAAATTCTTTGGTAATTCAGTTCTTTCAATGAAAGAGGTGAGGCAGCGTATCGGCTCAGTATTGCAAGAGGATCAATTGTTTAGTGGTTCAATTATCGAGAATATTACTTTCTTTGGGTCAAAGTCAGATGAGGAATGGTTAGTTCAATGTGCACAAAAAGCAGGTGTACATGATGACATTGAACGATTGAATATGGGATATCACACGTTAGTTGGTGAGATGGGGTCAAGCTTGTCAGGTGGACAAAAACAAAGAATTTTAATTGCGCGTGCGTTATATAAAAAACCAGAACTATTAATACTAGATGAAGCAACAAGTAGCTTAGATATACACACGGAATCACTAGTTTGTCAAACATTCAGAGATATTGGTCTGCCAATTTTAATGATTGCTCACCGCCCAGAAACCATTGCATCTGCAGATAGAGTCTTACTATTGCAAGGAGGTGTGATCATTGAAGTGCCAAATACATTCAGAGTGGGGTGAGAGGTTCTGTTGCACCTTGGAATTGGAACGTAGAAACATCGGTTTTGTCGCAAACAAGGGCTTTGTTGCAATACTCAACCTAGGTGTTCTTTTGATACGGTTAAGCGGCTCGGTAGCTCTTGGGCATCCCGAGGTGAGTGAAACGATTTAAAATGGAACAACCGATTAACATTGCATGGTCGTTTCTGAAATATTCCTTTTTCCATATTGCCGTCCCCTCTACCAATCGGTAATACCAAGGGCGGAACAACCTATCAGGTTGCTCATTCTCTGGGATGATGTCCGTCATCCGCAAACGTATTGTCTTTTGGCGGTTACAATATCAGCATTCGGAAAATGCTCTTCTAATGTCTGGTACACCGCATTGGTATCATACATTTTGTCGGCACTTACGTGCTTAACATCCGTAATGATGGACTGACATAACGGCCCGATAACCTGATCATCCATCGTGTTTTTATCGGTTAATATGGAGCTCTAGATCCAGTGATGACGATCAACCGCAAAGTGCGCTTTTCTCCAGCTACGTTTGACATTAACCTTATGTTTTTCCTGGTGCCATTCATCCTTACCAAACCGTTTCAGCCCTGTAAAATCAATCGCGATAGCGACAATGTTGGTATCGGGTTTATCACATTTTTTAACTCGTGGTGTTGAAAAGTCAAGCTGACTGAGTCGCTTTGACTGCAGGGTATAATCTGGGCATTGAAGGTGCTTCATGCCCAGAATTTCTAGCAGGTTTTCGGTGAAACCCTACGCTTGGCGCAGAGGCAACTTAAACACCATTCTCAGGTAATGACAGGCTCCAATAGTGCTCAGGATATCTTACCGTCGAGCCAGTACCATCGAGGGTTCGCTCTTCATTCTGTCAACTGTTGAGGATATCATCGGACAGCTATAGTCAGAATGATTGGTCAGCCGATAAGTATGCTTCTTAAATAATGATGTTTGGAGTCGTTATTTCTGTAAGGCATTGGTTAATTAGCCAACCTAACTGAAAGGCTGACTATGATAACGGGCTCAATGAGAATAGAAAGAGTGAAGGTTATTTGAGCGCTGCAACAAAACCATATTCAGTCTCAAGTATGTATACTGCCGAGCCCGTTAAATAGAGACTCGCTGTAAATAGGCGATAACCACTGAGAGGTATTTTTATGGATTGTCCTGCTTGCGAAGAACACATTGGTTGGGAATGGGTAGAAGAGGAAGCAATCGAACCCAATGAAGAGTTCAACTGCCCAGCGTGCAAAGAAACGCTGATGTATACCATCGATGAAGGCACCTATTATGGCGCGCAACACAAGACCGTTGAAGTTGTCGATGGTTAGGATATTTTGCTAATGACTAAAACACTTGACCGATTCTTAGTCTGTTACAGCTTTATCGAGCCTAAGCGACTAAACACGCCTTTACTAGAACGAGCGTTCATCTTAAAATATTGAACATATGTTCAGATTAATGAAGTAGATGTTATGGCCAAGACAGCGAAGTTCGATAGACAAGACGTAGTAGATAAAGCGACTAACCTGTATTGGGAAAAGGGCTTTCACGCAACTTCTATGCGCAATCTACAGGACGTGATTGATATGCGTCCCGGCAGCATCTACGCGGCTTTTGGCAGCAAAGAAGGCTTGTTTAAAGAAACATTAGCTCGTTATACCGAACTCGGCATTCTCAACCTGAACCGCTTACGCAGCGAAACCGACTCTCCAATCAAAGCACTAGAAAACTTCGTAAAACGTGCCGTTGTCGAATCGAAACAAAGCGCACCTAACGGCATGTGTATGCTGGCTAAAACAGTAGCTGAACTGACGGATGAGCACGCTGAATTATTAGAAGAAGCCAAGAAATCACTGAAGATCATGGAAGGCGAGTTCGCTAAGCTGATTGCCGAAGCGCAAGAACTTGGTGAGCTCAGCAAAGAACGCAAACCGACTCAACTTGCTCGCCACGTTCAGGTTCAAATTGCAGGACTACGCACTTATGCAAAAACCTGCGATGACACAGAACTACTCAACTCAATGGTTGAAGACATCTTCAAGTACCACCCTTTTTAGTAACTGAGCGTATATAGGCTCAGATCTACAAAAAGACGCCCAAGTATTACTACTAATACTTGGGCGTCTTTTTATTTATTGCCTTTCAGCCAATCTTAAAGCCGATTGCTTTTATACTTTCCTCATGATCAACGCCTGAGCATTGAGCATCGCCTCCTTGGTGCTGACGTCTAAGGTTTTCAGGTTCGCAAAGCGTTCGATCTCTTTAATTGCCACATCATGAGCAAAAATCACCAACCTCGCCCGTTCAATATCTTTTTGTGTGATGCGATTGCCGATTCCGTTGGCACCCTGCGTTTCGACTTTAATCCGAACCCCAAGATGATGAGCCGCCTTTTCCAAAGACTTAGCCGCAAGAAACGTATGAGCAACACCAGATGGACAAGAAGTGATCGCCAGTACATCCGCTTGTCCTTCTTCCGTTATCGAGCCCCCCGTGAACTGATTAGAACTTGCTTCGCCTTCGACCACGTTCTTTTTCAGTAGTATCACAATAAGGGCTGTAGTCAGTGCTCCTGCTAATGTCCCGACGATATAGCCAATTTTTCCATCAACCACCGGCAATACGATCCAGCCGCCCCATGGTGCATGGTTGATAACATGGAACATAAAGCCAACCACGTTACCAACAATGCCACCAGCAACAACAGCGGGCAGAACACGTGCGGGATCAGCTGCTGCAAATGGAATCGCACCTTCACTGATGCCGATCATGCCCATGATACCGGCGGCTTTTCCGGCTTCACGTTCGTCTCGTTTGAATTTCTTAGGTGATATGAAAGTGGCAAGCGCCATACCTAATGGTGGCGTACAAATGGCAATACCGACGCCACCCATCAACCAAGGTTGAGTATTCACCTGCGTTTGAGCAAACAGCGTCGCCACTTTGTTGATTGGGCCGCCCATATCAAAGGCCGTCATCGCCCCTAAAATACTGCCCAACACCACTTTTCCTGAGCCCGCCATGCCTGTCAGCATTTGGTTCATCTCAAGCATCACATACGCGATAGGAGAACCAATCACCCACATCACCGCCCCACAGGTTACAAAGGTGCCGACCAATGGATAGATGAAGATCGAACTCAGCGAGATCATACTGTCTGGCAGTTTGATCTTCTTAAGTAGATTCACCACAAAGCCAGCGAAGAATCCCACCACAATTGCACCAAGGAAGCCGGTACTGTACTGATTCACTGCGAGCCAAGAACCAATCATGCCCGGAGCTAAGCCCGGTTTGTCGGCCATTGAATATGCAATGTAACCACCGAGCACAGCGGTAAACAGGGTTAGCCCCGCGATACCCATTTGTGCTATGTCAGCCAGAACACCGCTCTCAGGCACAGCGCCATGGCCAGACATCATTACCGACAAAGACAAAAGTACCCCACCCGCGACCACGAATGGGATCATGTGCGAAGTACCGTACAACAAGTGTTCTTTAAGACGATTAAGAGATTGTGCCCAAGGGCTTAATGGTTCGCTGTAAACTTCATGATGACTAGAAGCGTAGCTATCGAAAGATTCAGAATTCGCTTCGAGAAACAGCTTTTGAGCTTCCTCGACCGACTCTACCGCCTTTAATTTTGTAACAAAGCCATCTTCGATCAATCGAGTTGAGATCTGAGCCAGAACCTCAATATGATGATCATCGCTATTGTCTGGCGACGCGAGCATAAAAAACACATCCGACAGTTCGCCGCCGTCTGCGCCATAATCGATACCCGTTCGGCTAATACCTACCGCCACAGCAGGTTTAGCTACAGCAGTGCTTTTCGCGTGTGGAATCGCAATACCATCATCAAAGCCCGTATTGCCGATGGCCTCACGCTTCCAGATATCATCAAGGAATTCACTTTTATTGGAGAGCTTGCCCGCACGGTCAAGCAGTTCGACAAGCTCTTCAAATACCGCCTGTTTTGAGTCTGCCTTTAAATCCAGACAGATAATCTCCGGCTCTATAATGTCAGTGATGTCCATGTGCTGCCTCGTCCGAGTACCAATTTAAGTAAATGAGATAAAGAGGTTAATAATATGAAAAGACTAACGAGGCAAGGCCGCTCGATATATAGGACGAAAGGTGCATTAACTGGATAATTGTAACCAAGAAGCAAGAGTGTGACGTTCACCTTTGAATTAAAAACGGGAATCCATAAACTTCCTAGATTCAGATAGTCCCATCGATCCAAGTAAACTGTCGATCTAAGCACACCGAGAATAATAATGAGAATTGTAGCGGTAACTGCGTGCCCTACAGGCATTGCGCACACCTATATGGCAGCTGATGCACTAAATAAAACAGCCCCAAAATTCAATGTTTCAATCAAGGTTGAGACTCAAGGCGCTATGGGGATTGAAAACTTACTGACAGGCCAGGATATTACCCTCGCAGACAAAGTGTTGATCGTCTCTGATATCGACATCGAACAACCAAGCCGATTTGACCCCGCGAAAACCGTCTTCATTCCCATGGAAGAAGTGTTATTGAGTGTCGATAAAGTCTTTATCAAGCATTGTCGAACTTAAACCTTTCATGAATGAATATCAGATCACCTTCTTCGTTGACGATCCTGCCGCGAACTCACACGTCGCGCAGCCGTTGACTCGTTTAGCGAAGAAGTTCAAAAGCAACATCCGCATTATCAACATCACTCAAAATCGAACCGCTGATCTCTCCAAATCTGTCGCGATGTTACAAGTGGGTTTACTCCGGGGGGATTTGTGTCAGATAACCGCGGTAGGGATTGATGCTGAACTCGCATGTTTTGTAATAAAAGACGTGATTGCTGAGCATTACGACATGGTTGGCTCACAAGTGAATCATGAGTTCTCGAACGACTTGATCCAGCGTATGCCTCAGATATGCCCGCCTTGTGACATCAAGTGGCACCACGCTAAGGCGCAAACTCAACTGACAAAATTTGAGTGCTTGAAAGGGCTCGCTCACCTCGTTTATCCAGAAGATCCAGATGAGCTGATTTTGGCTTTCATTAAGCGAGAAGAACGCTCTTCAACCTGCGTGTCACCAGGTATCGCACTGCCCCATGTGATGTTTGAATCTACTCAAGATCTCTCGATCGCGGTGAGCGTCAGTGACAACCCGATTGACTGGGCATCTCAAATTGGCCAAGTACACGTAGCTATCGCTTTAGTACTGCCAACCAAGCCGCAACATGAACACATTGTGGCGGCTACCAACCTAACTAGAAACCTACTTCACGATCAGGTCAACGAGCGTTTGCAAAAGACTCGAAGCAGTGTCGATTTACAAGCCTTGTTGATGTATATCTCATCTCGCCTGCTGTAAGGCTACTCACTCCAAAAGACGGCTTAACTAAATAGAGCCTCGATATTCAGTCGGCGTTCTTCCGGTGCGATTCTTAAATACTCGACAGAAGTAGTTCACATCCTTAAAACCGCAACGTACAGCCACTTCATTGAGCTTGAAGTTGTACTTCTTGAGCATGAACTTGGCACGGTCAACCCGCACGCGGGTGATGTATTCTGCTAGCGTCATGTGGCCTTGTTGACGGAACATTCGCGACAAGTGATTGGATGAAATGCTAAAGCGCGAGGCAATGCTGTCTCGGGTGATCTGGCGGTGGAAGTTCTCTTGAATGTAGATACAAATCCCTTGATACACACCCTGTACTCGGCTATGAGATTTTTCTACGGGCGCTTCCAGCATGGTTTTACTGTATTGCAGTAGAGCTTGCAGCAATAACTCGTCCATCGGCTGCTTGTTACTCTCTCTCGCTAACGAGCTAAGCGCCTCCAAAATATTATCAATCGCAAAACCAGAGCGAGTCTGAATACTGTGCTTTTGAATATCGTAAAAGCTCTCCTCGCCTTTGCGCTTACTCACCAAGCTTAAACCAAGCTGACGACGACCAAACAACATACTCAACACTGAGCAGTCAGTGTCCCAATTGGGTTTATTCCAGCAGTTCGGTGGGATGAAAATCGCATCTCCGGCTTTGGCAATAACGTTGGTGATCTTACGATCATGACTCTCCATTTCATTAATATACTCTCCGTCTAGCACCAGCTCTAAGCGCGGAAAGTTCACCTGATAACTGCACGCTGAAGGCGTGTGAAAATCTCCAGCAAACCAGATGTTGTGAAACGGTTCTCGCTCATTTAACACAGACGAGATTAGGTCATGAAATATCATTATTCGAACTCTAGTGGGCAGCAATAAGGCTACGGGAATAGATATACCCCTTAGTGAAACATAGCGCTATTGAGCAAAATCACAATTTGAGATCTAGGTTACAAAAATCCAGTCACGGAAATAAATTTCCAGTAACAAAACTGACCTAGCACGTTCCTGCCCTGATAAACAAATACGCTACAGCCCTTATAAATAAAAGCCTCAACACATCTTTAACTCTGTCAACATCGTCCTAAAAGCGCCCACTCGACCGATCAAAATCACACTCCACTTATAACGCAACAATCATCCAGTAAATGCATTTTTTCTTCACTACAGAAGGTAAGCCGTAGATTCCAGAATACCCCTAACAAAATAAAAACAGAGTAGGGGTTCATTATGATCACGACATTAATCAATCAAGATTTGATTAAGCTTTCGCTTAGCGCTAATTCAAAAGAAGACGTATTTAAAGAGCTGATAGACGTGCTTTACGCACAAGGCAGAATCTCAGACAAAGCACAGTTTCTTGCCGACATTAAGGCGAGAGAAGAACAAGGTAATACCGGATTTGAAGAAGGCATTGCCCTACCACATGCGAAAAGCAGCGCGGTGATCAAACCCGCGGTTGTTATCGGCGTCCATCAACAGGGCATCGAGTACGGCGCAGATGACGGCCAACCATCAAAACTCTTCTTCATGATTGCGTCTCCAGATGGCGGCGATGAGCACCACATCGAAGTATTGGCAGAGCTTTCTTCAAAACTGATTGAAGAAGGCTTTATCGAAAGCTTCATGAATGCTCAATCTGAACAAGAAGCATTAGAACTACTGCTTACCAAACCTGAGCCTTCAGAAGCGGAAACCAACGTTAAGAAACAAGGTTTCATCATTGGTGTCACTGGCTGCCCAGCTGGCGTTGCACACACTTATTTGGCAGCTGAAGCGCTAGAGAAAGGCGCAGCGGCTCTTGGCTACGACATCAAGGTCGAAACCAACGGCTCGATAGGCGTTAAAAACAGCCCGACTCAAGAAGAGATCGAACGTGCAGACGCGATTGTCGTGGCTTGTGACAAGCAAGTAGACATGGCTCGCTTTGCCGGAAAACGCGTCATCAGCACCAACGTAAAAGCACCAATCAAAGACGCGCAAGGCTTGATTAAGCAAGCTCTCAATGCACCTAGTTACCAAGCTGAACAAACGCCGACCAACCAATCTGTTGTAGAAAAAGCCTCACAAGCGCGTTCAGACCTTTATCGTTACTTGATGAACGGCGTATCTCACATGATCCCATTCGTGGTGACGGGCGGCCTTTTGATTGCGCTTGCACTAGCCATTGGCGGTGAGCCAAGCGAATCTGGCATGGCGATTCCTGCTGGCAGCATGTGGAACCAAATCCTAGAAGTGGGCGTGGTTGCCTTCACATTGATGATCCCAATCTTGGCTGGCTACATTGCTTACGCGATTGCTGACCGCCCTGCTCTAACCCCTGGTCTTATCGGTGGTTGGATTGCTAACAACGGCTCTTTCTACGGCGCTGACGCAGGTACAGGCTTCATTGGCGCAATCATCGCAGGTCTATTGGTGGGTTACTTCGTTAAATGGATCACCTCGTTCAACTACCACAAATTCGTTCAACCGCTTGTGCCTATCATGATCGCTCCGATCACTGGTTCTCTATTCATCGCGGGTCTGTTCATCTTTGTTATCGGCGCGCCAATCGCTGGGCTGATGGATGCTCTTACTGCACTACTAACGAGCATGAGTACAGGCAACGTGGTTCTGCTAGGCATCGTACTGGGTGGTATGGCTGGTTTCGATATGGGCGGCCCATTCAACAAAGTAGCGTTCCTATTCTCAGTAGGCATGATTGCCAGCGGTCAAACTCAATTCATGGGTGCGATGGCGTGTGCAATTCCTGTGGCTCCACTGGGTATGGCTATCGCAACCAGACTTGGCCGTAAGTTCGACCTATTCGAATCTTCTGAGATTGAAGCAGGTAAGGCAGCAGGCGCAATGGGCTTGGTGGGTATCTCTGAAGGTGCGATTCCTTTCGCAGCTCAAGACCCGATGTCGGTTATCCCTGCCAACGTGCTTGGCTCAATGACAGCGGCTGTTATGGCGTTCTCATTTGGTATCACCAACAGCGTTGCGCACGGTGGTCCAGTAGTCGCTCTACTTGGCGCTATGAACTACCCAATGCTGGCACTGCTGTGCATGGCATCTGGCGCGGGCGTAACTGCGGTTACTTGTATCGCGCTTAAAAATCTACGTAAAGCCAAGTTAACAACAGCAGCGGCTTAAGCCATTTCAACTCCAATGGCTTGAGCCCTTCTACTCGCATTTCAATAGGTCGAGTAGAGCTCAAGCCATGTTCCCCTTCATGGTGATTTCGATGTCTGATTTTTCTTTAGCGAACGACTCGTTCGTACAACGCTTTTTCTACCCTATGACTAACGTGATTCAAAACTACGCATGGGGTAGTCCTTCTTCGTTTAGCCAACTGTTTGGTATTGATAACCAATCTGGTGAACCGCAAGCGGAGATCTGGATGGGTGCTCACCCGAATGGTTGCTCAATGGTCACTGATAACGGGCAGCAGACTACATTATCGAGCTTGATTTCTAAGAACCTAAACCTGTTTTTAAGCGAGAAAGTAGCAAGTCGTTTTGGTGAGCTGCCCTATCTATTCAAGGTGTTAGCAGCAGAGAAAGCGCTATCGGTGCAAGTACACCCGAACAAGCAGCAAGCGGAATCTGGCTACGCTCTTGAAGAGCAACAAGGCATTCCGATAACGGCTGGCAATCGTAATTACAAGGATGCCAACCACAAGCCAGAACTGGTGTATGCCCTAACTGACTACACCGCGATGAATGGTTTTAGATCAATCAGCGAGATTCTTGAGCACTTCCATTACCTTGATATTCCAGAGCTGCATTCGATGGTCAATGACCTAGAGGGCGACCAAACTCCCAATGGATTAGCGAGCTTCTTCGCGAGCTTATTGTCTTTGCAAGGAGAACAAAAAGGCATGGCGCTGACCATGTTGCTGGTGAAGGCGAAGCTTTCAGATACACCTGTGTTTCAGTTGATTTCAGAACTGGAAGCTCAATACCCAGGTGATGTCGGCTTGTTCGCTCCGCTACTATTGAACGTGATCACCTTAAAACCGGGCCAAGCCATGTATCTAGATGCCGAGACACCGCATGCTTACATCAAAGGGACAGGCTTAGAGATCATGGCGAACTCAGACAATGTGTTGCGCGCAGGATTGACGCCTAAATACATGGACGTGAATGAACTGGTTTCTTGTACTCGATTTAATGAAAAGCCTGCGGATAGATTACTGTTAAGCCCGATAGAGCAAGGTGATGTGATGGAATATCAAATTCCAGTCGAAGATTTTAAGTTCTCTATCGTGCAAAACTCACATCAGCGACAGATCACTACCGAAGGTGCCGAGATCCTATTGCCGCTTGACGAATCTATGGTACTCACTCACCAGTGCGGCGAAACCTGTGTGATAGAGAAAGGCCAATCGGTTTTCATTCCGGCTTACGCAGAGAGCTACAAACTCGATTGCGTTGGACGCGTGGCGCGTGCTTACAGCTAGCTCTATCGAATAAGTAGCTCTCCCGAGTAAATACAAACACTGATCATGCCCTGCTTTGCGGGGCATTTTTGTTTCTGACGAAGCTTATTAGCGTGTCAAAAACATAATCAAGACGCCATCAAATATGACCCATCTCACACTGCATTAATGATGCAAATCACACTTAATTTTGCTGGATACAAATGTACAGTGAAGGGCTTTTATTTGCTATTTCGCGAATCGGGTTAATCCATTAATTTTAATTCAAGAACTTCAATAGTGAATGAGTTAATAAATGATCACACAGCTAACTAACGTCAACTTAATTAATAACAATCTTCAAGCGAATAATAAAAAAGAACTGTTTGAAGAATTGGCGGGCATGTTATTTGAGAACAACCGAATTAATTGCAAAGATACTTTCCTATCAGGTATTGAAATTCGTGAATCTCAAAGTATCACCTCAATGGATGGCATCGCTTACCCTCCCTCCAAAAACCAAGCGGTTACTGAGCCTGCCATTGCTGTCGGTGTAAAACGTGAAGGTATTGAGTATGGCGATGAAGACGGCATTAACCCAACGGTATTTTTTATGATTGCATCACCAGATAACGGTGCTGACCATCATATTTATGTACTACAAGAATTATTTGGAAAATTCAGCGATGAATTTATTCAAGATATACATAACGCAAAAGACGAACAACAAATCCTTAATATTTTAATTAATTCATAAGGCGTAGAAAATTATGAGCACCCTAACAACTCAAGCTACGAATACCAGTAGTAATTCTAATAACAAAAACAGTAGTAGCGACTTTAAAAAAATCCTTAGCACCATGAAAGGCCATCTGCTTTTCGGAACCTCACACATGCTACCTTTCATCGTAGCCGGTGGTGTTCTATTGGCTTTAGCGGTCATGGCATCAGGCAAAGGTGCTGTACCTGCAGATGGCCTGCTAGCAGACATCTCTAATATCGGTATCAAAGGCCTTGTTCTTTTCCCAATCATTCTTGGCGGCTTTATTGGTTACTCAATTGCAGACAAACCAGCACTTGCACCTGCGATGATCTCTTCTGGCATCATGGCTGACATGGGCGGCGGCTTCCTTGGTTGTATCGTGGCTGGCTTTATCGCCGGTGGCGTGGTGTTCCAGCTTAAGAAAATCCCACTTTCTACCAACATGACCGCGCTAGGTGCTTACTTCATCTATCCGCTTCTAGGCACGTTAATCTCTGCCGGCATCGTACTGTGGGGCATTGGTGAGCCAATCAAACTGTTCATGTCTTCAATGAACGAGTTCTTAGCTTCAATGGCTGGCGCGTCTAAGATGGTTCTGGGCACAATCCTTGGTGGTATGACGGCGTTTGATATGGGCGGCCCTATCAACAAAGTAGCGACCCTATTTGCTCAAACTCAAGTAGACACGCAACCTTGGCTAATGGGCGGCGTAGGCATCGCGATTTGTACACCACCTCTAGGTATGGCATTGGCGACTTTCCTATTCAAAAACAAGTTCTCTAAACAGGAGCAAGAAGCAGGTAAAGCAGCAGCAATCATGGGTTCTATCGGTATCTCTGAAGGTGCTATCCCATTCGCAGCGAATGACCCAATGCGCGTACTTCCTTCAATCGTTGCCGGTGGTATCGTGGGCTGTGTATTCGGCTTCATGACAGACGTTCTACTACACGCACCTTGGGGCGGCCTAATCACAGCACCAGTATCAAGTAACATTCCAATGTACGTGGTCGGTATTGCGCTAGGTTCACTAACTACGGCGGTTATCGTTGGCTTCTGGAAGCCAGTAGCGGTTGAAACAGAAGAAGACATGGTTGAAGCGCCAGTACAAGCTCAAACAGCTCCTGTAGCAGGCGAAGGCGAGTACGACATCGTAGCCGTAACATGTTGCCCTTCTGGTGTTGCACACACCTTCATGGCAGCGAAAGCACTGGAAAAAGCAGGCTTGGCAGCAGGCCTTAAGATTAAGGTAGAAACTCAAGGTCAAAACGGTATTCAGAACCGCATCAGCGACCTAGATGTAGCGAACGCGAGACTGGTTATCTTGGCTCACGATATTCAAGTGAAAGACGCTCACCGCTTTGCTAACGCGAACGTGATTGAGTGTTCAACCAAGGAAGCGATGAAGAAAGCCGCGGACATGGTGGCTATTTAAAGCCTGAAACAAGTTAGAAGATAAAATTACTACCCCCTAGTAACTAAAACCCCCATTCGCCTTGTCAGCGAATGGGGATTTATATTTATATAATGTTCAAAGCTTTTTACTGCTTGATATAAAGATCCTTAGAATAGATGCGGCCTTCAACGTTATTCTTCGCAAAGCCGCCAACACTTGGTCGCACTAGACGAGCCTGCATGTAGTAGTAGATTGGCGCGATCGGCATATCTTCAGCCAGTAACTGCTCCGCTTGGTCATAGAAACCTTGGCGTTCTTGCTCATTAGTTGCAGCCAATGCGCTATCCATTGCTGAGTCGTACTTGTCGTTGTTGTAACGAGCAAAGTTACCTGAAGATTCAGAACGCAGAAGGCTTAAGAAGGTCGACGCTTCATTGTAATCACCACACCAAGACGCTCGCATCACATCAAAATCACCTTGTCGACGTGACACTAAGTAAGACTTCCACTCTTGGTTTTCCAACTCAACTTGCGCGCCTAGATTGCTTTTCAGCATAGATGCAATCGCCACCGCAATCGACTTATTCGATTCACTGGTGTTGTAAAGCAATTTAAAATCTAGCGGGTTAGAAGCATCGTATCCGGCTTCTTTCAGCAACTCTTTCGCCTTTTGGTCACGGTCCCTTTGAATCCATGTACTGTACTCAGGTTGAGTGGCATCAAAACCTGCCGTGTATTCATGAGCAAAGGTATAAGCTGGTAAGTTACCTACTTGAGTCACTCCATTAGTAATCACATTGCGCATCATGGAATAAGACACCGCTTTACGCACTCGCGCATCATCAAACGGAGGGCGCGTGGTATTGAACGCGTAATAGTAAGTACACAATAAAGGTACCGCTGTATACGCGTCTTGATATTTCATTTTTAGCTGCTGCGCCATGTGTGTCGGCACATCAGACGTAATATCGACCTCGCCCACCGCATAGCGATTAATCGACGCATTCTGGTTCTCAAACGGAATGTAAGTCACTTGGGTTAAGTGCGTATCTGAACTGTCCCAATAATTAGGGTTCTTCTCCAGTTCAATGCGCTCGTTAACCACCCACTCGCCTAAAACAAACGCACCATTGCCAACAAACTGCTTCGGATCGCTCCACGGCTTATCGCTGTTTTCTAGCGTTGCCTTGTGAACGGGCATCATTGAAGTATGGCCTGTCATCGCCACAAAGTATGGCACTTGGCTATCGAGTTCGAATTTCACCGTATGCTTATCAACAGCCGTGATACCGAGCTCTTCAACGGGCTTCTTACCTTCAGCTACATCAGCGATGTTGTTGATTTGAGTAAGCTTGAGATACCACACATTTGGCGAAGCGAGTTTCGGGTCAACCGCGCGTCTTATCGCATACACGAAATCATCGGCTGTCACCGGATCGCCATTCGACCATTGCGCATCTTTACGCAAGTGGAATACAAACGTCTGGTTGTCTTCGGTTTCCCAAGATTCCGCGACACCTGGAGTGATGTTGCCATCGCGATCTTGGATCACTAAACCTTCAAACAGGTCACGTAGAATGTGCATTTCAGGCAAGCCTTCTGCCTTTGCCGGATCGAGTGTCGCAGCTTCTGCATCATTGGCTCGCACCAAATGTTGGTCTTTTGCCAGTGAAACACCAGCAGGTAAGGTTTCAGCAACGGCAGTCACTGAGATAAAAGGGGTCAATAAAGATGAAATGAGTAAAGCCGTTGAATGTTTTTTAAAATCCATGTTTGTTTGCTCTCCTAGCCTATCTTTGAAGCAAGTAATAAAATTAACAATGCGACGGTTGACGAGTTTTGACGCTATGGTTTATTTAAAGGGGTTCATCTAATGGGCTTAGTTAATGATTAATATAGCCAATAGTGAATACTTGATAGTACTTGATCAATCAGGAGATTAAGGTGAGTTTAATTCCAAGAACGGAAAGAGCTGCGTTTTCGATAAAGCCGCTGTCATATGGAAAATCGGTGTTGGGTGCACCTTTGCTCTATTTCCCCGCGCAAATCGAAAGCGAATCTCGCGGGCTGATCTTAGCGGGCACACACGGTGATGAAACCGCATCTATCGCGGGTTTATCTTGCGCGCTAAGAAGCTTACCTGCCGCCAACTTGCGACACGATGTGATCTTATCGATGAACCCAGACGGCAATCAACTAGGCACTCGCGCCAACGCTAACCAAGTCGATTTAAACCGCGCCTTTCCGACTCAAAACTGGACAGAAAACGGCACCGTCTATCGCTGGAGTTCTCACACCCCAGTCAGAGATGTAAAAGTTAAAACGGGACAAGCCAATCTGCTTGAACCGGAAGTGCAATCGCTCATCAACCTCATCGAACAGCGTAAGCCTAAATTCGTCATCTCTTTCCACGAACCACTCGCCATGGTCGACGACCCAACTCAATCAGAACTCGCCACTTGGCTAGGCAAGCAGTTCAACCTACCACTCGTCGAAGACGTTGATTACGAAACCCCAGGCTCATTCGGCACATGGTGCCAAGAAAGAAACCTACCGTGTATTACCGTAGAGCTGCCGCCCGTTTCTGCGGATTTGACTATAGAGCAGTATTTGGATGCATTTTTGGCGGTGTTGGGGTATGAGGGGGTTGTTTAAAGATTGCTAACTCATTTTTGGACAAGAACGAACCAGTGACTTCGCTAAATTAGCGAATCATAAATCAGTATAGATAATGTAAAATGAGCTATGACGAACAGTCTACTTGCGTTAGCCCGAAAGATAAATTTTTTTGGGCGCATTAAGTGACGTTAAGTTAGACAAATAATCATCATAATTGAGAGCCAAGTAAGAGCATTGCACCAGCTTGCTGTTGCCCTGAAAATGATTGCATTTTAGTAACATAAATGATATTGCATTGCTCATTATTACTAAAAGTTACACCTCGACGCTCTAACTCTGCAAACGCAACGTCTCTATTCGCGTCATAAGCAGCCTCTGAACATAGCTTGGCGGTAGTCATATTTTCAGCAGATTTTGGAGTGAGAACACAGCCAGCCAACAACAAAGGCAATAAAAAAAAGATAAATCGAAACAACATTAGATCTCCGTAATCCTAATTTTTTCCACACTAGTGAAGATAACTTCAATATCTTTGCAAGTCGCCCATCCTTTTCCTTCGGTACTTAATTTATTCAGAAACTGAATAGCCTCCATTGGTTTTTTCGATAATTTTCCATCGAAAGATTGCAGTTCTCCATCATCTACAATTAACCATCGGCTTTTTTCCTTTTTAAGATTAATAAATATTGTTCCGTCAGGAAATGGGGGAAATGTATCAGCAAAAGATGCCCCAACACATACTGGACTAAAAGCCTTTTTTTGAAAAAATGATTCACTCATATCTCTTCCCTGTTTAATAAACGAGTTATTGATAATCAAAGTACAACAAAAAGGGGAGAAGGCAAGCATAAAAAAAGCAGCTCTAGCTTCAACCTCATTGGAAAACCTACGCATAATTTCTAAAGCACATGGATTAGATTAATTAGGTTTATTCTAGATCATTCAAGGATGTCGATTTGGCGGAGCTGAGAAACTTTGGGGTACTTTCGTGTTTGAAAGTGCTGACTGTATCGGTTCTGGACAGAAACGCGTTAGAGCTTAAGAGCTAACGCGCTCGATATAGATTAGAATTAATATCTTGAAACCATAAACGCTTGTTAGTTGCGAAACTTTACATTTCGTAGCTCAGTACCGATTATCAGGACTAATTCATGTTGTCTGGTGTATGAAGATTAGTGCCACAAACTGTGCACTTATAGTCACCTGTAGCTTCGCCCTCCATCAATGCACTGGCAACTGATGCAAAAAAGCCTGAGAAAAAACCTGCTGATTTCGACGCACTGGATTTTTTTGGTTGCGAGAAGCTTTCATATTTGTGGAGGGTGATCTCTTTGCAATTGCAACAGAACGCTTTCGTTTGCTCAGAACCGTACATTTTAACCAACCCGATTATTCATCTGTAGTTTTCACAACCTCAAAGCAACCAACGCTTTATAGGCGGAATTTTTTCTTTTTTACATTCCGTCTATGTTGCTGCCATATATTATGAAGCTCAACTGGTATTACCCTGTTATGTGAATCGGCATATGGTAATGGGGGCAAACTACGGAAAATTCCGTATAAGAGACCAAAGTACTGATTGATTAACTTGGTCTATCGGTGGGCTTTGTTGCGTAATTAAATTTAAAGATAGAACTACCCCGTTTCGCGTATTTCTTAATCAATACGACAAGTTTCAGGCATACCTAACCC
>NZ_JBGONU010000061.1:0-23136 GCF_041439295.1 Vibrio sp. 1F253
AGCTGATCAGATCGTAGGTTCTTGATTTAGTTCCATTGAATTACGCAACAAAGCCTCTCAATGGCTTCAAATAATAATTGGGCTTGATCTTGGTTAGTGACGATGAAGTCTTCTTTCAGGCACATTGTTAATTCTGGAAGGGGTTGAGTAGTGAAAGGTTCAGTCATCGCG
This sequence comes from Vibrio sp. 1F253, assembly GCF_041439295.1. Taxonomy (NCBI): domain Bacteria; kingdom Pseudomonadati; phylum Pseudomonadota; class Gammaproteobacteria; order Vibrionales; family Vibrionaceae; genus Vibrio; species Vibrio sp. 1F253. Next base: position 172 of record NZ_JBGONU010000061.1, read on the forward strand.
CCGACTACCCCATTATGTGAATAAAAACGATATGAACCAGAGCTGCTTTCGTTGCCATCTGGAGATTTAATGCTTGGGGTTGTTAGGTAGAAATTACAGTTGAAGACCATCTTTTGGATAATACTAATTTGTGGTGTGACTTGAATATCTATCCAAGAGCTTACTTGCGCTTTGATTTGATTCATCACCTCATGTTTATTAGGAGCAGCGGTGACTCGTGTTGCCAACAAAGCGGTTATGGTCAGTAACATTAAAAGCGATTTGTTCATCTTTAAGTGGCCTTGTGACAAAGTGACTTTTGTTTAATCAGTAAGTCACCGTTGTTTATTATTTGAGTTAATGATTAGCCGAATAAATGTTACTTGAAGAAGACTTTACTTGATAGAGGGGGAGAGAGCTTGATAATGGAACATGCTATTTGATTGGTTAAGTAATCGTTTTCTTCAATTTTTTAGAATACGATCGCGGTTTTAAAATCTGTCATTTTGTTGATTTGAAGTGTTACTAACTATTGTGTTATTAATGTTTAGCAAGTTTATTTGAATGATTTTTGTAAATTCTTTTAATGTAAGTGTGCGTAAGAAGGTAAGCAAACGTAAGCATTTAAGCGTCTAGATTTTCCGTTTTTGACGGGAAATCAATCAATAAATGAGCGTTTTTGTTGCTGAACGATGGTTTGTAAACGTGTATGTACAAAAGTGATTAATATGTTTTGGGTACGGTAAGTTAGTGACTTCAATAACAATATTGATGATATATGAACAGTATATATACTGCCCTCGCTTTTAATAAATGCTGGTGATAGAAATGTCGAAAACCAAAGTGCTGATTGTCGAAGATGACCAGGCGATAGCGCGTTTAACTACGCTTTACCTCGAAGCTGAAGGCTACAATGTTAGCGTTGTCCATGAAGGGGATTTGGCCATTGAAGCGATCCGCAGTATTGAACCCGATCTCGTTCTGTTGGACTTGATGCTTCCAGGAATGAGCGGCGCACAGATTTGCCGACAGGCTCGCGAATTTTATAATGGGATTATCTTAGTATTGACTGCCTCTGCTGATGAAATGAGTGAGGTTAGTTTGTTTAAGTTTGGCGCGGATGACTACGTAGCAAAACCTATTCGTGGTCATGCATTATTGGCACGAATTGAAGCACTATTGCGTCGCGCAGCCCCTGTCGTTGCTGAGCCTGACACGACCGCTGAAACCCCAGGTGAAATTGTGATCAACAGTACAGCTCAAAGTGCCACTCTGTATGGACAGAACCTAAAGCTCACCTCTGCCGAGTTTGAAATTCTAAATCTTCTTGTTAATAACATTTGTCAGGTCGTTACTCGAGATCAATGTTGCCAGCTATTTAGAGGTATTGATTATGCCTTTAACGACCGCTCTATTGATATGCGTGTTTCAGGGTTGCGCCGGAAGCTGCGTATGCATGCAAAAGATAAGCAGTTGATCCGTACGGTTCGTAACAAGGGGTATATGCTGGTTGTATAAGTCTATCGCGGTGAAACTTCGATCTGTTTCTATGTTTACTCGTTTGTACCTTGGAATTGTGGCAGGGATGTCGGCAACGATATTTTTGTTTTGGAACCTTGGTGAAGGGCACATGCGGCGTACCCAGATCGAAATATTCCTTAATGATGGCATCTACTTTTCTGAGCAGTATGTTCGTCAACACAACCGAGAAAACTCGCTATATAAAGAACTCGACAGAACAGGCTACCAGCAATTTTATATTTTCAATTTACGCCTGTTGGAGAATTGGTCGGGAGAGGCTCCGTGTCAACGATGCGAGTTATTTACCACCTTGAATGGTGTACCGGTATACCTAAGTGAAAATAATCTCTATTCGGCAGTATTTCAGCTACCAAATTCTAGGTTTAGCTTTGCGTTCAGTGAGGTAGGCGATTTCTTCTCACCTGAAATTGAGTGGTATGAATATTCAGAAAGAAACTTTCTTATTGGGCTTTTGTTGGCCGTTATCTTCGCTATTGGCGCAAGTGTTTACTTACCTGTTAGGCGTTTTCAAGAAAGAATAGAGTTACTTGTTGAGAAACAGAAGCAGTTTGGTAAGGGGAAGCTGAGTACTCGCTCTGACGTAGATGATATACACCCAGTGTCTGAGCTAGCCAAAAGTTTTAACTTCATGGCTGAGGAGATTGAGAGCAAAGTAAAACAAAGTCATATATTTGCTCAAGCGATTCCACATGAAGTCCGTACACCGCTAAGCCGTATTCAATTGGCGACGGATCTCTTAAGGCGGGAAGCTCCAGAGCATCATCAGGTTTTTTTCGATGATATTGATACCTACATCGGGGATATCAACGACCTCACGTCAGAAATTATCATGCTGTCGAAGTTGAATGTCATGGATAATTCTTTCTTCGAGCTTGTTAAAGTGAAAGCTGACCTTCGCGAGTATTGTTTAGATAGAATCCGTTACTCGGAGTTAGACAATGTTATTTTTGAGTCCAAAGTAAAGCTAGAGTGCAAAATTAAGTGTGATTGCTCGATGGCGCGTTTGGTTTTTGATAACGTGATTAAGAACGCTGGGAATTACACACAAGACAAAGTCTGGGTAACTCTGGACGAGAACTCAGAAAATTGGCTGGTTCTGATTGAAGACAATGGCTCTGGGATACCGGAGGACAGGCGTGAAGAAGTATTCCTTCCGTTTTCTCGCTTAGATTCTAGCAGAGCATCAGCAACTGGTGGGTTAGGGTTAGGTCTAGCGATAGCGATTTCAGCGGCTAAAAAGCTTTCTTGGGACATTCGGATCTGCGATAGCAATCGCGGTGGTGCCAAGTTCTGTATCTTAATCCCAAAGATCACGTAAATGATTTTAGTAAGAGACCAATTAGACTCTTAAAAATGAAAGCCACGGTTTAATATCGTGGCTTACTAATTTAATTAACTTACTAATTACCAATTATCATTCACTATCAATTGGCAAAATTTACCAAGTAGAAAATCAAGCTTAGATATTGTTGGCGCTTAAACGATGAAGGCCATAAATAGCATGATCTATGATACGGCCATTTAAGTTCTCGTTACGAGTTATGATACCTTCTAATGTGAAATGTAAGCGCTCACAAACCTTGCGACTACTCTGGTTGCCAGTTGCAGCTGATATCTCCACCTTTTCCATATCTAACTCATTGAAAGCAATATCAATGAGCTTCTCAACTACGCGTGTAACGATCCCGTTACCTTGGTAAGTCTCAGACAACCAATAGCCTATCGTGACTTTCTGTTTGCTGTGGTCAATGGTGTTAAAGCTACAGTTACCGACGATATTGTCTTTGTACACAATCGCACATGTCATGCTTTTGCCTTCCGCGTAATCATGTAGCGAGCGCTGGATGAAGATCCTAAAGTCCTGCTCTGTTTTGCAGTGCGGTGGCCATGCTAACCATTGGCTAAGATACTCATTTTGGCTTTGTGAAATTTCCGCGTAATGAAATGCGAAGTTCTCTTCAACCAGAGCGATGGATAACTCTTCATCGATAACTGTTTTAAACATGTTTTCCCTTTTCTTTTGGCTGATGATTTAAGTGTCTTTTGGTCGGCAGGTTATAATGTCACACAATTTTGAATATGCAACCACTTGTGGCACGAATTATTCGTGATACGCTAGATCTATCACGAAACACATTAAACCTTATAATAATTGCGGGTATGATCGTTAGTCATGTATTAGTATTAGCAGCCTAAATATATAAAAACTATAAAAATACTAGGCTTAAGTAATGATTCAACATTGCCAAGAGGTAACCGTAGACCTAAGAAAGGCTCTATTTGGTATTGCTAAGGCGCTTGATAACGTCGGTTTTGAAAGCAAAAACCATGGACAGAGGGTGGGTTACATCGCGTATCGATGTGCTCTGAGCGTGGGGTGGGAAGAGGAGCAGGCACAGCTCGCATTTTCGTTAGGGCTAATTCACGACTGCGGAGTGTCGCAAATAGACGAGCAACGTCGACTGAATTCGGGGTTTGTTCCCGACTCGACTTATTACCATTGTCAAAAGGGCTACCAAATTTTAAAGGAGTGCCCTGTTCTTTCTATATTTGCTAAGCCAGTTCTTTATCATCATACCCCTTGGTTAGATCTAAAGACTATGAATATCAGTGAATTAGAAAAGGAACTGGCTGCAGTTGTGATGCTTGCTGACAGAGTTGACTATCTATATGGCATAACAGCTTCTGATCGTTATGGGAACCTAACCCCAGACGGTAAAGCGAGCATTATTGGACGTTTGACTGAGCAAGCGGATGAGATGTTCGAAACCAATCTTGTACAGCACATGTGTGAGTTGGTCGATCTGGATGATTTTTGGTTCTCGATGGAGACCCCTTACATCGAGAATATGAGAGATAACTTTGAACCTGTGCCCTTTTTCTCTCAGCAAATGTCGCTGGATGAGACAGTCGCCTTTGCCGAGTTTATTGCTAATGTCGTTGATACGAAAAGCTCGTTCACTTTCAAGCACTCGTTGAAGGTAGGGCAACTTTCTGAATATCTAGCTAAACAACTTGGTTATTCACGCACAACGCAGAGAAAGCTCTATTTAGCTGGTTTAGTTCACGATATTGGCAAACTGCAAACCCCTGGTGACATTCTTCATAAGCCAGATTTGCTCACTGACGAAGAATACTGTTGTATTAAACGCCATGCGACAGATACTCGATTCGCGCTGCAGGAGCTATTTAGTTCGCCTCAGGTGTGTCAGTGGGCTTCCGATCACCATGAAAGGTTAGATGGTTCAGGCTATCCGATGGGTAAAACGGCTGAAGATTTAGATCAACCCAGTAGAATTGTTGCTGTAGTCGATGTATTCCAAGCATTAACCCAGTCTCGCCCCTATCGTAAAGGTATGACACTGGAAGAAACTCTAGCGATATTAACGGAACAAGTTGATAGTTATAAGTTGGATCGAGAAGTGTTTGAATGCCTTAGAAAACACGCAGAGTACTGTTTTGAACTATCGACGGACAAAAGAATGTACGCGTTTTAACTTTGGTCGTTTTTAGGATTCAACTCACCTTTAAATTTAAGGTAAATGGACTATCTACTTTATTCAAACAATGAAAAAGCCGACTGGGTGTTGCGCGAGTCGGCTTTTATTCACTTCTCTTTCTAGTCTTTATCTCTATCTACGCTCGATTAAAAAGCATCATCCACGATATCTTTAAGTCGATCGTAAGGCACATAGCCCGGTAGAAGCTGATCATTCATCATCATCGTTGGCGTTCCTGTTAAACCCAGAGCGCTAAAGGTTTGATGGTTAGTGGTTAGAACCTGGTTTTGTTCTTGAGTTGTTTTTAGTTCCGCTTCTGTGCCTGTCTTCTTGGCTACGGCTTCTAGTGAGCTTTTCGAGTGAATACCACTTTTTGCCATCAGCAGTCTGTTGACTTCAGGGAAGGCTGCTGGGTTATCTTTCCATACTTTCATCGCGTATAGAGCCGCATTGGTATCAAGGCCATCTACTTGTTGCTGCTTAAATGACAAGTACACGTTGATCACTTTAATGTCGCTGTTTTCAGAGGCTAATTGAACCAAGCCTTTTTCCAAGCGCTTACAGTAAGGGCAGTTGTAGTCAGTAAAGTTAACGATTACTGATTTGCCATTCGGGTTGCCCGTGATTGGGTGAGCGTCATTGTTATATAACCAGTCGTGACTCTCAGCTTGAGCTTTCTTTGCTTGCGCTTGGCCTGCGACATACTGCTCTAAACTGGTATGCAATCCTGAAATAGTAGAAGGATTCTCCTTCAGGAACTGGTTAATTTCTTCGAGTTGCTGGGTTTGTTCTGTGCTTAACTCAGCGAAGGCACTTGTACTCATTAGTGAGCCTAAAATCAGTGTGCTAATCAGATGTTTTTTTCATGTTGTTTATTCTCTAATTCTTGATAATCGTGAGCGCGTTTTGGGTCGCGCTCACGGTATTATTGTTTGTTAAATTGGCTTTAATCGGTTCATTTGCTCTGCTCTGTTTTTCTTTGTAAGCGAGTTATGCAAAGTAGGTTCTTAACCACAGGCCGATAGGGGAAGTAACGCCGGTTGCGATACTGCTGATCTTTCCATCTTTGATGATGACAATACTTGGCGTGACATTGACTCCCCAACTTCTGCTGATCGATCCAGAGAGATCATTGATAACAGGGAAGTCATACTCTTTGGCGTCTAAGAAGCGCTGAACACGTTCGTCAGGGCCGGATGAAAGTGCGACAGAAACTACTTGATGGGAGTCGCTGAAGCTATTAACCGTCGGGCTCACCAATTTGCACGCGCTACACCAAGTCGCCCAAAAATAGACAATAACGGGCTTACCGCTTTTGCTTAGCTCGATAACATCAATATCTTCCCCTTGGATCGACTGACCCACGATTGGTATCGCGTCTCCTTGAGGCATGCTTCTGCTGTGGTAAAAATCCATGGCAAACGAAACCACGCCAATGATCAGTATCATTGAAACGAGTTCCTTTCCCCATTTCTTAAGACGGCTTGGCTTTTTGGTTTCAGCCTTTACAGCGTTATCTTCAGCAGAGCTAGGCTTTTGTTCGTTGTTGGGCGTCTTCATCAATTATCTCGCAGCGTCGATGGCTTGAATAACAGTGTCACTGTCTAGAATTACGGGTAATGGAATACCATTTTTATAGCTCGGGCCATAAACGATATTAAATGGCACACCAAATCGCCCATTACTTTGTAAGTATTGAGTGACACTTTCACTTGGTGTTGTCCAATCGCCTTTCATCAAAACAATGTCTTCTTGTTGTAGGTGGCTGTAGACAGGATCTTGAAGAATGACGCTAATTTTGTTGGCTTTACAGGTGATACACCATTCAGCAGTCACGTCGACAAAGACTGTTTTTCCTTGCTCGACCAACTGAGGGATTTGTTTCGCATCCAGTTTCTGCCAATCAAGGTTATCGACAATTGGCGTTGCCCAGTTATCAGCAGTAACACTACCGACGATCAATGCAGCACCAAATACCAAGGTTGTGGTTGCCATGATAGGAATCAGTACCTTGCGTCCTAATTTCATGCCAATCCAAATTAACACTGAAACGACGATAAACAGTGACAACAAGATGGTTGGGAACTTGCCAACGAATGGGCTCAGCAGGCTTGTTAACCACAGACTGGTGATGAACATCATTAAGCCGAATACCAACTTAACTTTGAACATCCACGCGCCCGGTTTTGGTAGCAATTTAGTTAGGCTTGGGAATAACGCGAAGATCAACCAAGGTGCGCTCATACCAATACCGAGTGCGATAAAGATAGCCCACAACTCTTGGTAACTTGCGCCCAGAGCATAAGCCACTGCAGTTCCTAGGAATGGAGCACTGCAAGGCGTTGCCAATAGTGTCGCAAACATGCCTTGGATGAAGTGACCTGAATGTGAGTCGTCGCCTTTGGTTGCCATCCAAGTGTTCAAGCCTGATGGAAGCCTGAATTCGAATAGACCGAGCAGGTTAACTGAGAACAGTAGGGTAATGATCAGCATGAACCCGATGAACCAAACATTTTGGAACTGGATTCCCCAACCAATCGCATTGCCACCCATTTTCAGAACGGTCATGCCTAGAGCTAGTAGCGCAAACGAAGTGATAACCCCCGCAGCAGACGCTAGGAATGAGAGTCGGATATGGCGATTTGAAGCACCTTGGTTCTGAATGATGCTGTTTAACTTCATTCCTAATACGGGTAGAACACACGGCATGATGTTGAGGATTAAACCGCCCACTAACGCAAAACCAAGCATGACTAGAAAGCTGTTGTTGCTTGTTTGGTAAGCTATCGGGTCTGACCCAACTTGCGCGGTCATCTCTTCTGCAAAGTTAGTATCTGAAACGGTAATACTCACTGTGCGATCCGTTAAGTCGACCTCGCCGATCCAGTTACTCACATCGAATACTGCGGTCATTGTATTGTCTGTGATGTGGACGGTTGGTGGAGAGAAGAAGTCATCAAGCACTTCTTGCCCATCAATCAATACCATCGGTTTATCCCAGCCTTCCTTACTTGTTAGCTGAGTCACCAGTTGTTGTTTACTTTTATCCCAGAACAGGCCGTTCACTGAAGTGCGGTTAGCTTCTCGTGGAGATTGGCTCATGCCTTGATTGAACAAGAACATCGCTTCTTCATCGAGCTCTAATGTTTGCGGATCAATCGGCAGCTCGATGTCGTAATCGGTTAACACACAGATATTGGTACACGACGGAAAGGTGAACGACGCCTTGAACAGTGCTGGCTTTGTGTTGTCTTTCAGTGTCAACGTAACGGGAAAGCTGACGTGTTTTTTGTAGCCTAACGTCATCACGTCGAGTTGTTCGTAGTACTTAGGGATCGGCCAATGCCACTCTACCGATTCTATGTTTGTTGAACCAGACCAGTCCCAACTTGGCGGGATACCACCTTCGCCGGGGCTACGCCAATAGGTTTTCCAATCGCCATCGAGAACGACATCAAGCACCGTTTGAATCTTAGAACCGTCGTCCGATTGTTCACCCGTCGACATCATTCGCATCTTGACTGGTGGATGTTCAGGCACGCTGAGCCAGCCCGTCGTCTGTGCCAAAGCAGTAAATGACGTCATAACCAAAAGGGCAGTGACTAGCGCTTTCGCGCATGTACGCATGCAGAATGCCAACGAATCGACAAACTTAGTTAGTAGTGTGTTGTACACAAATGTATCTCCAAAAAATAAATAAAAGGGTGTAGTAGCCCGGTTATTTACTCTCTAAATATACAGTGCTTTAGATGTAAGCGGTGTTTTGTAGGTCGAGAAGAGCGATGGTTATCTCTAGACAATCTCGATATGTGTGGTGATAGGCTGTACGCAACAGCAATAAACAGGATAAAAGGAATCAGCCAACCTGTTTTAGGTGTTGCGAAGGTGAGCATTTTGGAGCTTAGGCTGCACGCGCTAGAGTTTGGCGCTGACAGAGTTTTAGAAGCTTCTGAACCAAAAACGCTGGCATAGAGCTCAGACATTTTATCGAAAGATGCGCCGATTGCTTGTGGGTGGCTGGTTTCTGCGCCGACAAGTATTGATTGTCCAATTAAGGAAGCTGAAGAAGTTACTTTGTTTGTAGAAAGCGTACTCGCCAGACAGGTTACGATAACCAGTCCGGTAAGGAACAGCGCCCAAAGCGAATGCTTTTGTCGGCGGTTCTGTTGAGATAAGAAAAGTAATGGTGTATTCAGCAAATCAGTCAGTAGTCGAATCAGTTAGTCGTTAGTCGCTCAAGCGAGCTTGTTGAATTGTGGCTAGCTTAAATAAGTTCTCTTCGAGTCACAAGTCATGAAATTGTTAAAGTGAAACGATGCATAAACGCGATATACCGTAGATACACGATGCATAAACAACAACTCACGCGAATACGACATTGAGTTCTAGATAAAGTTCACAACAACTGGAAGTTATCGCTAATTTATCCTGTATAGAATGCTCTATTCATCATGAGGAGATACAAAAAAGCCCAACAGATCGCAGATGGACATATTGGGCTTTAACCATTGGTGCTATTGGAAAGATTTAGTGAGAACGGCGAGGACCGTTGCGCACAAGGTCTTTACCATTTTCAAAGATTTCTTTAGTGATCCAGCGAGCGAGTAAAACCTTGTGACTGCTGTTGAATACTGCAACGAAATGACGACCATCAGAATTATTGGTGGCCATACCTACGCCTTCAACGTCTTCAAGACCTAAGCCCCCTGCTTCTACTGAAATTAGGAATTGCTCTAGCTCTTCTAGAGACTCAATAACATCAAGTTCGTTGTTCATTTTTATGCTCTTTTGCTGTGAGCCAACATAGGATTTAAGGCGATTTAGTACATGCACCTAAATGACGATATTGGCTGTTGTTCTTTGTTGGTTGCGTACTCTACAGGTCATAAGAGGGGATTGGAACTCTCAAATATTAGATACAGGCTGATAATTTGCAAAGTTTTAACACAACATACGTTTAAATGCTTGTTATCCATCTTCTTTTTACTACTATTTATAGGGTCAATTTAGACAATAATAGGAATTAGTATGATGAAGGTTTGGCGTTGTCTATTGTTAATGTTGGCGTTTGTCGCATTTGGAAGTTTTGCGCAAAGCGTCGATAAAATAGCAGAAGTACAAGACCAGCTAATGCTGGACCTCGCTACATTAGAAACAGCGCACGATGCTGAAAAGCCGTTTCTAGAAGACATATTGCGAAGAAAGAACCAAGCACTACGCAAAGAGATATCCTCCCAATTATCATCTGATAAGAAGCAAGGCTTAGACGCTGTTCTTGCCCAGCAAGTAGAGCTTTTACAGCATTTACTGTCATTGAACGAAGTTAAAATTGTCTCTATGAGCAAAGACAACCGTTCGGCTGAAGGGGATGCAAAAAAGCGTCTTGAATTGTTGATTCAAAAACGTATCGGAATGATGGATGACTACTATCAGCAACTTTCTAAGACCTTAAGTTGGTCAAAAGATCGAGGCGTTGATGTATCGGCTGCGGAAAGTCAGTTAAAAACCGCACTAGTTTCTCGTTCGCAATATCTGACAAATGCGATTCTCTACACAGACACGCAGCGTCAAGATTTAGAGCGCCGTTTGTCTTTTGTGAGTGAAGAAGAAAAGGCGACGATAAAAACTGAATTAATACGTTTCAGAGAACGAACCAGCGTTATGGTTGCCAGCTTAGAGAAAAGTATCTCCATGATGGTGCCATTTGGTGTGGATGTCACCTCGTACAAGCGTATTATATTAGCGACCACCGGCGACATTAACGCTGATGTATTGGATGTTGATGTTGCACTGGAGTTGTTGGATGGTTGGCTTCGTTCATTCAGTTCATGGGCTTTTGAAAATACCCCTTCATTTATCGTTAAACTCGCGCTTTTCCTCGGTATTTTGTATGTAACTCGCCTTATTGCTAATGTGGCTCGTAAAACCGTTCGTAAGAGTGTTTCGCACTCTAAAATGGACTTCAGTGTATTGATGCAGGACTTCTTTGTATCAATTGCATCTAAAGCGGTCGTGTTTGTTGGTTTGCTGATCGCCCTGTCTCAAATAGGGATTGAGCTAGCACCACTATTAACGGGTTTCGGTGTTGCGGGTGTCATCATTGGTTTTGCATTGCAAGATACGCTGTCTAACTTTGCATCGGGCTTGATGATCTTGATCTACCGTCCGTACGATGTTGGCGACATGGTCAAAGTCGCTGGTGTTCAAGGCACTGTAAAAGACATGAGCTTAGTATCGACAACCGTTCAAACCATCGATAACCAACGCTTGGTGATCCCAAACAACAAGATCTGGGGTGACGTGATCAACAACATCACAGCAGAGCGTGTGAGACGTGTTGATATGGTTTTTGGTATCGGTTACTCAGATGATATCGATAAAGCAAAATCGGTATTGAACGACATCATTCTTGCTCACCCTCTAGTGTTGAAAAAACCAGAGCATATGATCAAGCTTCACACCTTGAATACGTCTTCAGTTGATTTTGTTGTAAGACCTTGGGTTAAGACAGATGACTACTGGGAAGTGTATTGGGATGTGACGGAAACCGTGAAGAAACGCTTCGATGAAGAGGGCATCACGATTCCATTCCCTCAACGTGATGTACATGTTTACAATCACGAAGAGAGCTAATCCAAAAAAACTAAGTACGGCTTAAGGTCGATTTCTACTTAATGTGATATCAAATGGACGCTGAATAAGCGTCCATTTTTATTGGCTGCCAGTTTATACCAATCACAGTAAGTAAGTGATCAGAAATAGCGCAGGAAAAAGGCTTGAGAACAAGGCAGAAATTTTTGATAAGTAGTTATTCTACAATCAAAAGTTCTAACGCCGTTATCGAGCGTTTTAACCAGCTAGGGTGAACAGTTATTTACTACGATTGGTATTATATTGAGCTTCACTCTTTTAGGTAACTCAACCACCTTAGAATTACGTTATGATGGGGTAGGCTTAGTTTGGACAGTTGAAATCGAATGGATGATTCACAGCAAAAAACGAATGGTAGAAATACAACGGTAAGAAAAGCGACGCGAATCGAAAGCGTCATGAACTCTGCGATGTGGCATTTAACTCAGAGAGATATGACAGAAAGTGAGTTGGTAGCGAAGCTCAAAGTGAAAACCGACAATCAAGAATGGATTGATGAAACGTTGAATACTTTGAAAGGGTTTGGGTATCTCAAGTCTGACCAAATGTTTGCTGAACAATTCGTAGAACAAGCGTTCTCAGGTGAATTTGGTTCTCGGTATATTGTTGAAAAATTGAAAAAGAAAGGCCTGACGGACTCAGTGATTTCTGATGCTATCCATAAGGTGTCTTTCGAAAAGTCTATTGATGAACAAACTATCTTGATAGACCGAATCAACCACTACTACTCAAGCTTTACCATGAGCCGTGAAAAATTGGTTGCGACGCTGCAAAAGCGTGGCTTTAGCTATCAGCAAGTTAAGGTAGCGATTGACCAGCACCCACAAGCGCATGAACTGAAGAGTAATATTCAAATTAAGGCAGAGAAAGCCGATTTGGAAAAAGAAGTGCTTAAGTATGCTCGTAAAGGCAAAGGCTTGACTGCTATTCAGCAAGAGCTTAGACAGCGACAAATAGACACGAGCGAACTGTCATCGTTAGTCGATCGGTTAATTAACGAAGAGCAACTGGATTTTTACTCTTCGTGTTTAGAACAACTACAAAAGAAATCTTATGACCTCAACGATCACAAAGAGCGCTCAAAGGCTTACGCTATGCTAAGTCGAAAAGGCTTTTCGTCGGATGAAATTAAATTTGCTCTGAGTGAAGGTAACGAGTAGCCAGTGTCCTTAAACTCAAGAAATATAGAACTTTCAGAAATACAGAACCTTCAGATATAAAGAGCTGAAGGTCATCGAACACAGAATGATTTACAGGGTCAATAGATTGCTTTAACGCGTTGTGTGCAGGTTTTCTGTAATACCTAACCCATTACGCAACGCGAACTGAAGAAGGTCATTGTGGTTGTTCAAATCGAGTAATCCAAGCATTCTGTACTTATGCGATTCTATAGTTCGAGAGCTTAGATGGAGCTGTTCCGCACACTCTTTTGCACTTAGGCCTTGAGCAATAAGGGCCAACACTTTGGTCTGCTTCTTGGTGAGTAAGAGTAATTTGTCACTGTCATCTTCTAGCCGATTCTCATTTTGCTTTAATGTTCTGGCTAGCGTTGAGTGCTGCCAATAACAGAGCCAAAGCTCACAGACTAATTTTAAGCGCTGGATGTCTTCGAGAGCGAAAGTGGTATCGTTGTCGTGAAAGTTAGTAAAAGACAGTGCTCCCCAGCGTTGGTTAAAGAGTTGCAAAGGAATGATGCAGTGCCATCGGCCCCCTTCTTTGTATAACTGCTTTAATACGTAATTCTGAGTGTTCTCGAGGTCGTCTTTCGAAAACGCGAGATAAGTTTTTTTGGTCTTTAGCAGCTTTAAATAATCAAGATAGTTGCCACCAATGAGATTCTGTTTATTGACCGGGGGTATGTTCGCTTTCGATACTGAACAAGTCTTTCCGTCTTCCAGTAAGACCATTGAATTAGGGTAGAGTGTTAAACGATCCATCCCGAACCAATCGAGTACGTCAAAGCTCGCCTCTGACCAGGTGGTTTGAAAACACTGAGGATCGCTATTGATGAGAGTCGTCGATTGCTTCATCAACAATTGTTCAAAATTTAGGTTAGTAGCCGACATACCTTTCCTCTATCAATATATTCATCAGGTTAATATCCCGAAGACTATGCGTTCGTAAAGCACAGTGCAAGATAAGATGTTTACATTTTCGAGAGGTTCTAATTTTCGTTTTTTTATAACTCTTTAATCTAAATGTTAGGATGATAAGCGGTAGATCTACTGCATTAATTGAACGGTGTTTTTTAATAAAATCGGGCATTTATACAACCGAGTAAACACTGTGATAAGTTTAAGGGCGTTACTGAGTATTTCAGTCTCGATACTGACTTTTTTTCATCCTACTGCAAGCGCGAACGCATCCCCAATGTTTGTCTATGCGCAGTCACCTATTCATTCAAATGTGCTTTCAACACAACTTCGTTCTGCTCAGCCCAAAAGGGTGGGGACTATTGAGTTCAAGTCCTCTTATACCCAAGCCAGTATATGGGCACACACGAGTGCGTATTCGCTCGACTATTATCAAAACCAGTCAAATATTGCGATTGAGTGGCAAGCATCTCCAATTTGGAAAACCGAGCTGGATTATCGAGTTGTGACTGCAAAAGATAATGGTTTAGACAGTTTTGTGATGGGTTTTCACGATCTGTTTGGTATTGGACAAAATGGCCGTGATGAAGTGGCTGAAGATCAGTTCACCATGGATTTTAATCATGCAGGGGTTCATGTGTCTGATTTTGAGGGGGATGATTTAACCAATGCGCTGACTTTTTACAATGAGCTTCTGTTGCATTCTAGAGGGCCGATGTCGCTCTCTGCTGGTGGCTCTTTATTTTACAACAACGTAAAAAGTGGCCGGTTTGCCAGAACTAGCTTCGAACAAGGCGTCCAACTTAACTACAGCTTTATCACCTTAAGGCATAACTTTTTTTCAACGGTAGGTTTGGTTCACCGTAACGGTGATGACTACTTAGTTAGTTTAGAGGGGTTCAGCGCAAGTTGGGCATTAGGGTATGAGTATATGTTTAATGCTCGACACAGTTTGTTAGTTGAGTCTTTAAATTATCAAGGGTGGGCAACGGATGAACCAGATTTCTCAGAGCCGTCTAATGAAGTGGTGCTCGGTTATAGGTACCGATTCAATAGGTTTAGTTTAGAAGCCTTGATGACAGAGAATATTCGCAATATGGATAACAGCACTGATATTGGGTTTACGATTGGGTTGCGCTTCTCAATATAAAAGTAATATCAACATATCATTATGTAATTAAATTCATCGCAACGATAAAATTCCAGTAGTTTTACGGTATATCCACAACACAAATTTTTGAACAATAGCGCTACTCCAAAAGGCCGGACTAACAAGGCCGAATCAATATATAGGTAGTGGTTATTATGAAAAAGACATTAGTAGCACTTGCGATTGCAAGCATTTCAAGTTCAGCTTTCGCGGTAAATACAAGCAGCCAAAACAGCCAGAATGAAGACATGTTCGCATTTGATTCAATGCATAAAGATCAATTTTCAGTATCTGGTGCTATGGGTGTTGGCGGTTACTACGATACTGGTTCTAAAGCATTCTACGATGACTGGGCTACAGGCCTAACACTTGCAGTAAACTACCGTAACAACCGTATTGTTGGTTACTTCGAAACAGACTTGATGGTGAACTACACAACAGACAATAACGTTTCAGCGAATGATTCCGTTAACTACAAGTGGACAAATGGCATCGATACTGGCCCTGCTGCTGATGTAGACAAAGCTTGGCTTGGTTTTGACACTGGTTTCGGTATCGCTTCATTCGGTTGGGAAAATGATACAGCACTAGATAAAGTTGACGGTGCTGGTGATAACACTTACGAGTTTGGCGCTTCTGCTGGTGATGCTTCTGACGGCTTCAATGTTGTTAAGTTCCAGGGTGCAACAAGCGGTATCGCTTACGGTATCTCTTACTTCGAAACGAAAGATTCTCGTAACAATGATAAGTTCGACAAAGGTGTGAACGGCTACATCGGTCTAGAGCAAGAAGTATTCAACCTATACGCAGGTTACGAAAACCGTGATTACGAAGCTAATTACGAAGTTTACACGGTAACTGGTAACGTAAAAATTGGTGACCTAACACTAGGTATGAACTCTTGGATTGATGACGCAGATTCTGAGAAAGACACGGGTTACTACGTTTCAGGTGGTTACGCGGTTTCTGAAGACCTAACAATTGCAGCTGGTTACGCCTCTAACAGCAATGAACTTGATGGCCAAGCGGACGTAGATGCTTCTTACATCAACATCGCGGTAATGTACCGTATTGCAGACAACGCTGACATGGGTATTGATATCAAACAAGATATTGATGGTGCACGCATGGGTTCAACTAGCGCACAGTACGACGAAGAAACACACGTATTCGCAGCAGCTTACTACTACTTCTAAGCTCTTAATAGCTTAATAGCTTAATAGCTTAATAGCTTAATAGCTTAATAGCTTTGAGAGCTTAAGAACTTTAAATCTGATTGCTATGGTGTGTCGCATGCCCGGTCGTTACACCATGTTCTCTTCGTTTTGCCGTTTAAGTATCCAACCGATATGTGGTTTGGCACTCAGTGTTATGAGTGGAATGATAATCTGGAGAATGTAATGGTTAAGAGCATTACTGCCAAGGGTGTTATTTACGGAAATGACACTCTGTTTACATGTAAACCGAATCGAAATGGATTATTTGAATTGGCGCGTAAACATGGAAGAGTTGCAGGTACTCGCCCGCAAGATCTCAAGAACAAGGTTTATGCTGAATCTCTTGATGAAGCTTGGAATTTACTCAAAACAGAAAAGTTTTATATTGTTTTGACAGGGCAGATATGTGGTATTCATAGGAAATCACTAAGAAGCCTTGATTCTGTCGACATTATTTTTGATGTTCAATCTCGTTTAAATTGTGTCACTGTGTAGGGCCGATGCTGTAAATAAAAAGGACGATTAAATATCGTCCTTTTTTTCGTTTGAGTTTTTTGGTTCAACCTTGATTACAGATGCTCAGCACCCTCTATCGGCCGTATTGCCCAACGATAAAGTGTTCAAACTCGTCACACATCTGATGGTTTGACTTATCATTATTCGCCAACTCGGTTGTCCCATCAACGATTGATATCTTCGCATTCAAATCGGCGACTGGTGCTCGCTCTCTTGTCGACAGCTGTTTGATTTTTTGATCTTCAATAGCCCAAGCTTCTTCTGGCGATAAGTTGCATTCGTCAGCGAGGTACTTGGCATTAAAACCTTCCCCAGTCAGGCTTTCGATTGTCCCATTATGATTCACACTATTGCCTTGGTGCCAATAGTGCTTAGCTAACAAAGGGCCGATCTCTGGGTTATCCGTTAAGTAGCCAAACTTATCGGTGAAATAAGCACGTGTTTGATACACCGCCATGTGTGCCAATAGGTAGCCCTGGTAAGCGCATGAGGCTTCATCCGACAGTAGATGTGGAATCGCCATCAATGGGCGAGGGCTACAAGCCAATCCCAGAATCGTTTTCTCGCTGCTACGAGCAAGATCAGTGATCTTTTCAGGGGTTAGATCTTCATCCGCCAATTCGTAAAGTGCTCGTTCGAAATAGGGAACAACAAGAATGCTTCGTTCTTGGTAGGCTCTGAACGGTTGTTTGTTATCGATGATGGCTTTGATTAGCTCATCAGGTACTGCTTGGCCTTCTGAATCCAGGGCATACTGTTTTAGCCAATCGGCGTCATTCAATAAGCTGTCACAGAACATGGATTGAGTTTCGGCATAAGCCATCGATGTTGGTGCAAATTCTTGAGAGAAACAAGGCGCGTTCATTTTAACATTAGCGAAATGCGCAGCGTGGCCGCCCTCGTGAAATAGTGTGTTGATACCATCATAGCCGCTGCCGATTTGGTCGGGCTTGGCGTTGCTCGTGAAGTTAACTTGAGCCGATACCCATTTGTCTTGATCGTAGAAAGAAGGTATTGGCCCATGACAGAAACCGTTTGGATACTTTCCTTTACGATCAAGTAAATCTAATTTCAATGTTGCTTGTGAGTATTCGATATTAAGACGACCAAAAGACTCAACCCAACGCCTTAGTGACTTTGAAAATGGAACATAAGGGTCTAAGTCATTCATGACGTCACCTGCAAAAGAGTAGGTGAAATTATGGGCTTCTAGAGCGCTCTGACCTTTTTTCTGAGTTAAGATCTCTAGGCTTTGTTGATGGTTATCTCGCGTGCGAACTTCAAAGTCATCCAGAATTGTAAACAGTTGCTCAGTTGTCATCTGCTCGGTTTTAACGACGGAATAGTCAAAAAAGGTTTTGAAACCCAGCGATTGAGCAAACTGGTTGCGTTTTTTGATGAGTTCAATGAAGCCGTTAGCCAGCAGCCACTGCTCTAAACCTAGTAGTGTTTGGTGAGCTGAAAGCCTAACTTTTTCATTACTATTGGTTCTTATTGTTGAACCTAGAACCGGTAACGACCCTTCAGTGTCGTCGCCCGCTTCATTCACGTAAGTCATTACATGATTCTGTTTTTTCTCAAACAGTTCAGCCTCAAACTTTATGAGTTCGGCTTTAAGCTTCTGTGACTGCTCAGACTCAATAGCGTGAGATCTAAAGGTTGCTAACCAACCATTCAAGCCTGTTAGCGTGCTCTCTTTTTCTTGAGGGTCTTGAATTTCTTCGATAGTAGCTAGCTGCGTTTCGATAGCAGCAATTTGCTCGGCAGAGCTAAGAAATTCAGTCCATTGGGTCTGCGCGAGTGTCGAGCCATCATGGTCGTCACTGATCCCCATATAAGTATCCCAAAAGAAGTCTTCTTTCGCTTTATGAGTCGCAAGATACTTTTGGTTCAATTGGTTGAGATAGTTCGTTGCAGTCATGGACGTTCCTTGTAAATTATTCATTAATTTCAACATTATGACATATTCATGGGGTGTATTGTGTGACTACAGATATAACAGAGTGCAACTCTTCTTAGTATCAAGTTTGTTAATCTTATCTTTGAGCAATATTTTTAGTTTTATAGATGTAAATCGAGCGGTTATTGGTCGATTGGTCACGTATAATGCACGCTCCATATCGCACGAAATAAGCACAAATAATGAGAACTCTTCCTGTCTTAATCCTACCTTTGTTATTGGCTCTTGGTACCTTTTCATTTTCTGCGCAAGGGAGTGAAAGCTGGTGGTTGCGAACGGTATTCAATAGCAACCCAACTCAACCGAGTTCTCAAAACTATATTAACGATATCGATCTTATGGATTGTGGCGAAGTTGAAGGCACTCTGTTGTGCAGTGACCTCACTCAATATTACGATTTGGATGTTTATGTTGAACTGGAGTTGGGCGACTCAAGCGTTGAAACGGTTCGCTTAAATCTGCCATATTCGAACCTAAGTTACACAAAGCTTCAGGCGTACCTTCGCCAAGATGGCTTTGCTATTAGCTCAATTCGCATTGGAGAGGATGAGTTTGATGTCGTCGCTCAACTTGAACAAGCAAAACGTGAGGGAGTTGGTTACAACAAGGTAGATAAACAACTCGTCGAATTTATCAATGCACCACATCATTCCTCTGAGCAAATGAGTTTATGGAATGTGCCTAGTTCTTCTTCATCTTCTTCTCGTTCTTCAGCTCCTTGGATTCAGTTACATAGTGATGGCGACAACTTAACGGTTGAACTAAATCGTCTTTAATTGCTCAAATTTATAGATGGTTTCGTCATTCATCAGAGTAAACAAGCCTTTCAGGAGAACGGCTCACGGGCAGACAGCAAGTTATAATTCATTTAAGT
This sequence comes from Vibrio sp. 1F253, assembly GCF_041439295.1. Lineage (NCBI taxonomy): Bacteria > Pseudomonadati > Pseudomonadota > Gammaproteobacteria > Vibrionales > Vibrionaceae > Vibrio > Vibrio sp. 1F253. Next base: position 19,654 of record NZ_JBGONU010000061.1, read on the forward strand.
GTTCGTTTTTCTGTGGCTCTCACATTTTTAGTAAGCGTTTACCTTTGCCATTTGTTATACGTTGAGCCTTCGGTAAAACGAGCTTAGGATACGTTCAGTATTGATAAAGGAGACAACCCATGGTTGCAAAAGTAACGGTAGCGCCACAAGGCCCAGAACTTTCTGAGCTGGTGCAAGGATACTGGCGTACAGCTGAGTGGGGTATGACCCCGCAACAACGTCTGACTTTCCTAAAGCAGCACATTGATCTTGGCATCACAACGGTTGATCACGCGGACATTTACGGTAACTACCAATGTGAAAAGTTGTTTGGTGAAGCATTAGCGCTTGAGCCGAGCCTTCGAGATGATATTCAAATCGTCACCAAGTGCGACATCAACTTGTGTGGTGACCACACTCCAGATCGCAAGATCAATCACTATGACACCAGCGCGCACCATATTTACCAATCAGTAAATAACTCTCTAGAGCGTTTGGGTGTAACCGAACTTGATGTATTACTGATTCATCGCCCTGACGTATTGATGGACGCGGATGAAGTAGCAGAAGCGTTCGCTGAACTACATAAGGTAGGTAAAGTTAAGCACTTCGGTGTCTCTAACTTTTCACCGCGTCAGTTCGACTTACTGCAATCTCGACTAGGTAAGCCACTAGTGACTAACCAAGTTGAAATCAACCCATTGAACTTCGAAGTGGCTCATGATGGCACGCTAGATCAACTGCAGATGAACCGTATTCGTCCAATGGCGTGGTCTTGTCTCGGTGGTGGTAGCATCTTTAGTGGCGATTCAGCACAAGCGATTCGTGTTCGTGATGAACTAGAAGCCATTCGCCAAGAAGTGGGTGCAGATAGTATTGACCAAGTAATTTACGCTTGGGTTCGTCGATTACCGTCTAATCCGATTACTATTATTGGTTCAGGTAAGATTGAGCGTGTGAAAACGGCCGTTGATGCACTGAAAATCGAACTGACGCGCGAGCAATGGTATCGCGTTTGGGTTGCCTCTAAAGGTCACGGTGTGCCATAGAAAGCAATTCGTATAGAAGTCAAAGCCAGCTAACAAAGCTGGCTTTTTTGTGTTCGCCTAACCTATTTCTTCAAAACTGTGATTAAAGTGGAATAATTTTCAAAAACACTCATAATGCACTCTGTTTTTCACCAGTTGGATATTTCCATTGAGCACTTCAAAATTCTCTTCAATCGCCCTTAAACCAGAGCTTCTAAATACGTTAGATTCTCTTGGTTATACTGAAATGACGCCTATTCAAGCGTTAAGTCTTCCTACTATTCTGGATGGCAAGGATGTTATCGGTCAGGGTAAAACGGGTTCAGGTAAAACAGCTGCTTTTGGTTTAGGCGTGCTGCAAAACCTACGCGTTAAGCGTTTCCGTGTTCAGTCTTTAGTGTTATGTCCGACTCGTGAGCTAGCAGACCAAGTAGCAAAAGAGATCCGTACTCTTGCTCGTGGTATTCACAATATTAAAGTGCTGACACTATGTGGCGGTATGCCAATGGGCCCACAAATTGGTTCATTAGAGCATGGCGCACACATTCTTGTGGGCACTCCTGGTCGTATCCTGGACCACCTAGAGAGAGACCGTATTGACCTGTCTGAGTTGAACACACTTGTGTTAGATGAAGCCGACCGCATGTTGGAAATGGGTTTCCAAGATGCACTAGATGCTGTTATTGAAGCAGCACCAAAAGATCGTCAAACGTTATTGTTCAGTGCAACTTTCCCTAAACAGATTAAATCTGTTGCAGACCGCATCATGAATAACCCTGAAATGGTGAAGGTTGAATCAACACACGATCACTCAAGCATCCAGCAACACTTTTATAAGGTTGAAGGTACTGAAGCTCGTGATGACGCACTAGAGCTAATGCTTCTTCATCATCAACCAGAGTCAGCGGTTGTGTTCTGTAATACTAAGAAAGAAGTACAGAACGTAAACGACGAGCTAAGCCACCGTGGCTTCAGTGTTATTGAGCTTCATGGCGACATGGAACAGCGTGAACGTGACCAAGCTTTGGTTCAGTTCTCAAATAAAACCATCTCTATCTTGGTTGCAACAGATGTTGCTGCTCGTGGTCTTGATGTTGATAACCTAGATGCTGTGTTCAACTTTGAGTTGTCTCGCGATCCTGAAGTTCACGTACACCGCATCGGTCGTACTGGTCGTGCAGGAAGTAAAGGTGTTGCAATTAGCTTCTTTAGTGAAAAAGAGATGCACCGTGTTGCTCAAATTGATGAGTACATGGATATGCCAATCGAACCGTCTCAGTTGCCAGCTAAACCAATTGCTAAGCCGTACTACTCAAACATGGTAACTATCCAGATTGATGGTGGTAAGAAAGCGAAACTTCGCGCAGGTGATATCCTTGGTGCGTTGACAGGCCAAGGCGGTATTGATGGTAAATCAGTAGGTAAGATCAACTTGTTCGCGATGCGCGCTTACGTTGCTGTAGAAAGATCAATGGCTAAGAAAGCATTAGGCAAAATCGAATCAGGTAAGATGAAGGGTCGTCAATTCCGCGCCCGAATTCTGAAATAATTCGAGATTGAATCCCTTTGCTGCGATATGTCTAATTAACGAGATTGCTACTTAATGACATTGCAGTAAAGGGTGTTCCACAAAATGCCACTCAAGTTTACTCTCTTAGGTTTATCGACCTAGTTCTCTATACCAAAGCATTATTCATCGGGTCTTATCGAATAAAGATCGTTGATATGTTTTCCCTCGCTAAGATACCAAGTCATCGCTTCCTTTCGATTGTGAACCAATATCGTTATTGTGGTTATTGAACCATCGTCAAAATAACAAAGCTCATATTCTAAATCGCTTGGATGATCAGGAATAGCGGCCATAGCTCCCCTCCCAAATATCAATCATTTGAAATACGCCAACCCAACTCATTTATAGGGCTCGTATTGCGTCAAATGAGTAATAAAAATCAAGTTACATCACTGCCATTAATTATTTTTAGTTTAATCATTTGCCGAAATAGTTAGATTAGCAAGTCTGAGTCTCAATTTATCCGAAAGTTTTTACGAGAACCCGATTTTGTAGCTAATGTTATAAGATCGTCTTGAGGTTCGTTGTTGAGTAAAATGTTGTGAGAGGGTGTAATGAGAAAGTGTCGCTGGCTAGTCTTATTAAGCTGTTTTCTATTCTTTGGCTGCGGGACTAAATTTGCCTATAACAATATAAGCTGGTTTGTCGTTAGCTATATTGAAGACTTTGTAACTCTTTCCAATAGTCAGGAATCAGAGCTCGAAGAGCGCCTCGATTTATTACAGCAATGGCATAAAGAAACTCAACTGCCGTTATATATTTCGCAATTAGAAGTGATCCAAAACACAGATCGTTCTGATATGAATTCTGCTTTTATCACTGAACAAAGTGACCAAATTAAAGACCATATTGGCTTTGTTGCGTAATTCAATGGAACTAAATCAAGAACCTACGATCTGATCAGCT
>NZ_JBGONU010000062.1:0-23083 GCF_041439295.1 Vibrio sp. 1F253
TCATTAGTGATTGTACTCACTTAACTCAGTGTCCAAAACTGCTGGTGCGGATCAGCCATTGTTTCTTCCTCTGACGAATCTGTTGAGCGATCCGGTCATCCTTGGGAAGCTAGCGCAGTAAAACAGATTCTCCTCATATCTTTAATTGAATGACTAAAGGATCAATGATGACATTACGAGTAGTTCCTGAGCTTTATTGTTTCGATATTAATGTGAGCCAATCCTTCTTTGTCGATGTGTTGGGATTTGAAGTGAAATACGAGCGCCCAGATGAAGAGTTTGTTTATCTAACGCTTGATGGTGTTGATGTGATGCTTGAAGGGATTGCGGGCAAAAGTCGAAAATGGCTTTCAGGTGACCTGGAATTTCCTTTAGGGCGTGGCGTTAACTTTCAATGGGATGTTATCGATATCGAACCACTTTATCAGAGAGTTAACGAAAGCGCCGCTGATTCTATTTACTTAGCGTTAGAGTCGAAGTCTTATCAATGTGGGGGTTCGATCGCGATTCAGAAGCAGTTCATCGTTCAAACTCCAGATGGTTATCTCTTTAGGTTCTGCCAAGATATTCGTTAACACATAAGTATTATTAGCTACTCATTTATTACGAGAAACACGGCTAACTAAGTACCCGTATAAACAAGGAGAGTAGAGTGGTCAACATTCGGGAAATGGACATTTCAGACTACGACTCAGTGATCGCGTTGTGGTGCCAGACAGAAGGCATGAGTATTCGCGATGCCGATTCGAAAGAAAGCATTGCGAGCTATTTAGATCGTAACCCTGGTCTGAGTTTTGTGGCTGAAAATAACAACGAGATCATTGGCGCTGTGTTAGTCGGAACGGATGGACGTCGTGGGTATTTACAACACTTAGCTGTCTTGGCCAACTTCAGAGGGCACAAGTTAGGTTGTAAGCTTGTCGCAGAGGCGGTCAACGCCCTTGCAGGGTTAGGCATCCCGAAGACCCACTTGTTTGTCTATAACGACAACATCAATGCTCAACAGTTTTACGAAAAGTTGGGCTGGTTTCCTCGCGATGAAGTTCGAATGTACTCGTTTAATAGCTCGGATAATAGTAACGTTTAGCCTTAAAGGTTCGCGCTGGCTGAGCTTTAATTTGTAACAGATTCGCGCCCATCTTCCCAATATCAAAACAATCCTTGGAGTATTTAGGAATGTTGTTTTTTAGTCTGTCTAAACCATTGATTCAAGGCTCCGAGTTATGTTCTGAGCTGCTCAATTTCTTAACCGAGCATAAGAGTGATTTCGAAGAAAAGTTGATCCCAGACCTGTCATACATCGATGATATGGCACACGTGGTGGACGGTATTAAAATCAAAGACGTTCTACACATCAATGCGAATCAATACCGCCTTCAATATTCGTTTGATTGGGAGCTGTTTCTAGGTTGTTCAGATAGGAACGAAACTGGTGTCGAGAATGGAAGCGTTCTATTCACACTTGAGGATGATAACGTTCTTAATATCAACTTCCCAAACTACGGTTCTCGAGACACTAGCGATGAGCTCTAGTCGGTTTTTCGTGCGTGTTATACAGAAGGAACAACAATGATAACTATTGAAAGGCTTCAAGAATCACATGTGGCGTTAGTTCAGGCCATCCAACTCGCCGATGAACAGGTTAAGTTCGCTGGTACAGCTGCAGAGTTTTTATTAGACGGCAGTGAAACGACGCACTTGCACGTGATTAAGTCTGATAACGAAGTTGTTGGTTTCTTTAAGCTGGATATCGCTTGCGCAGAGCACTACGAATTCTGCCCTGAAGGAAGTATTGGCTTAAGAGCTTTTGTGCTTGATAAAAACCAGCAAGGTAAAGGTTTAGGAACGGGCACGGTCAAAGCTTTGTTTCCATATTTAAAAGCGAATTACTCAGCGTATGAGTTGATTTACTTAACCGTGAATTGCAAAAATCCCGCAGCATTCAACTGTTATAAGAAAGGCGGCTTCGAAGATACCAATGAACAGTATTTAGGTGGCGCAGCAGGCCCGCAATTTATCATGCGCGGTCAAATCGTTTAGTCACATAAATAGGTTAATTGTCGAACGACAAACGATCTAGGGAGGGATCATGTCAATTACATCAGGAATAGCTCTATTTGTTGCGATGTTACTATCTGCAGCCATACCGGGACCCAGCGTTCTCGCAGTTCTGTCGAGGTCTCTAAGCTTTGGTTGGAAACAAGGCTTGTTAGTGGTGCTTGGCGTACTAATCGCGGATTACATTTTTATATTCTTAGCTTTGTCTGGTTTATCAGCTTTAGCTAGCGCAATGGGTGAATTTGCTACGGTAATTAAATATGTAGGCGTTACCTATTTGTTTTGGTTGGCGTACACAACATGGACGTCAGATGTTAGTGAATCATCGAGTACATCTTCGGAGCAAGGAACGAAAGCCTCAAGCGTGACTATCGGCTTATTGATGACAGTTTCAAACCCAAAGGCGATTTTGTTTTACATGGGTTTCTTTCCCGCATTCATAGACCTAAAAACATTTACCACAACAGATGTGATGATGATTTTGGTGATTTCAACTGTAGCTGTAGGTGGAGTATTGAGTCTCTATGCTTGCACTGCCTCTAAAGCTCGTTTTGTATTTCAAGGGCGCTCAGCAAAGATGCTATTGAACAGGTTATCAGGTGGCTTTTTGGCGACTTGCGGTGCTTTGCTAGCAACTAAAACATGAGTACTCTTAGGACTGTTTTAACCATAACACCAAACTAAGTGTTAACACCTAGTGTCTTTGCCTGCTTCATGGCATCATTCCACGTAGCTAAAACCCCAACAAGGTATGTTATGAAACAGAATATTGTCCACATTGCACTCGTGGTAAAAGACTACGATGAAGCGCTTGATTTTTATGTAAACAAGCTTAAGTTTGATCTCATCGAAGACACGTATTTACCAGAAGAAGATAAACGCTGGGTTGTTGTTGCTCCATCAAATTCAACCGGTGTGAGCCTGTTACTTGCTAGAGCTTCCAAGCCAGAGCAACACGATTTCATCGGTAACCAAGCTGGTGGACGCGTATTCCTATTCTTAAACACCGATGACTTCTGGCGTGATTACGAACACATGACGTCTTTGGGCATTAACTTTGTCCGAGAGCCTAAAGAGCAAGGTTACGGTACCGTTGCTGTGTTTGAAGATCTTTACGGTAACTTGTGGGATCTGCTTCAGTTAAACCCTGAACACCCTATGGCTAACAGGTAGATAAGCTAAGGCTCATTCGTGTGTTGCTCAAGCTCAATTAAAGGAAGCTCATCGTGGAAGAAATCAAAGGCATTCTAAAATTCATGGTCGAAATTGAACAATTAAAGGATGTTCATCGACAGACAAAACCAGTTGGATTGGATCGATATGAAAACTCCGCCGAACACAGTTGGCACGTCTGTTTGAGCGCTCTTATGTTGAAAGATTATGCCAATGAAGAAATCGATATTACGCGAGTGATGAAGATGTTGCTGATTCATGACCTTGGGGAAATCGATGCAGGAGACACCATCATTTATGCCAGTGAGACCGAAGAAAATAAGCTCAAAGAGAGAAACTGCGTTGAGCGCTTGCTGAAATCATTGCCGAGCCATTCAAGAAGCGAGTATTTGGAATTATGGCTCGAGTTTGAAGCGGGTGAGTCACCGGAAGCCAAGTTTGGTAAGGCGATCGATAGAGTGCCGCCTTTGCTTCATAACATCCATGGTGGGGGTCATAGCTGGAAAAAGCACAACATATCTAAAGATAAAGTACTGACCTTTAATGGCGAGCGTATTTCTAAAGGCAGTCGTGCTCTATGGAAAGAACTAGAAGTGCAGCTTGAAGGTGCTGCGGACAAAGGGTTGTTAAAGTAAAAGTTAGCTATCTTGCCAAGTAATGGCAAACAAGTTTCACCTAACAACGTTTAAATTAAACCCGGGAATTCATAGTGTTACTTCAGAGTAGCAAGCCCATTGTTGAAGGAATAAGAACCACATGAAAACCACTGCTTTAGCTGTATTGTTACTTGGCGTTTCCGGTTGTGTATTTGCAACCGATAACAATATTGAAGCTATCGATTACCAAGTGTCGATCACTGTCGAGGATTCTGAATCAAAACTCAACTTCCCAACCTTTAAGTTCGACTCTTTCGGACAGGAAGTCTCATCTCAAACTGAAGAATGCATTTATTCGGGTGTTCTTTCTAAGCATGAAGCTAACGCTATTCTACTGGAAGCCAAAATGTCATGCGATTATGAAAATGGAGAGTCTAGCGGACAGATGCCTGTTTTTATTCTTGATAAAGAGGGTGGAGAAGCAAGTATCGAGCTCGGAGAAGATGAAGCAAACCTGTGGAAATACACGGTTCTAATTAAAGCGCTTAACTAAATTTCAAACGATACACGGTTACTCTTTTTGTTCTGCGCAATGCCAATAAAAGTAGATACATGGCACATGGTATTATCTCGTGTCTCATTTCTTTCTAATAAAACTCTAAAGGACAACAATGAGTTCGAGAACCGAGTGATAAGTTGTTAGTATTCATCAACTTTATAAATGTTAGATGGCTTATATAAATGCTTGATAATAAATATATTAAACACCCTTATCACTGTGAGCAGTGCAACGCACTTACCCCGCACCTTGCTGTTAACGCTTCCGATGCTCAATCTAAAGCGGAAGCTGAATCTGAAAAGAAACAATGGAAACTAGGCGTGTTGATGGAGTACCTGATGACGTTATTGTGTAAAGGTGACCATAATGTTCCCGGTTTTTATGTCGACAGTGATTACGAATACCAGTGTGAAAAGTGTGGGACTAAGTCGTGGCACTGATCATGTGTTTAGCTTTTGAAACAATTCCTATCTCAACTGCTGATAATAAGACGCATTAGAAAAGTGATCCTCTCTGCAAATTGAGAATGGAAACGTGTCTATACTGACATGGGTTACGTCGCTGATTTTAGAAGTGGCGCTACGAATGTAAGTTTGATTAGGTTAAATCTCAGAGGTGACGATGAAAAAATTACTACCACTATGCGCCATTTTACTCTCGGCATCATTTTCAGCTACGGCTTCTGATGGTTTGATTAAATATCAAAGTAATTACTCAGTGAAAGAGACCGCTGACCGCTTTGAAGAAATCGCCAAAAGCAAAGGATTGACCTTGTTTGCGAGAATCGACCATCAGAAAAACGCGAGTAAGGTCGATCTTGAATTGAGACCAACGGAAGTCATCATCTTTGGTAACCCGAAAGTAGGGACACCATTAATGCAATGTGCTCAAGAAGTCGCGATAGATTTACCGCAGAAGGTGTTAGTCACGGAAGATTCCAATAAGAAAGTATGGTTGTCTTACAACGATCCTAATTACTTGGTAGAGCGTCACGCGATCAATGGCTGTGACAAAGTGATTCAAAAAATATCGGGTGTACTAAGTAAGTTGTCAGAAGCGACAGTGGCTAAAGCGAAATAACCCAATAGTTCACCAGCATGTTGGTTGATTTATCATGGTTGAGCAAAAGCTATTTTTCTCTAAAAGCTAATATATTTCCAAATGAGCAACTCTGGACATAAAAAAAACGGTCAGATCGTAGTGATCTGCCCGTTTTAATCAATCATCTTAATCACACTATGAGTAGCATGAATCAGAAGTGCTTATGCACAACATTTCTTGTATTTCTTACCGCTACCGCAAGAACATGGATCGTTACGGTTAGGTGTTTTTTCGAACGTCATTGTTTTTGGCTTGTTTAGCAACGTGTCGAACTCAAGTGTGTTTTCTTCTTTCTCTGCATTCACAGATACAGTCACGAAGATTGAATGTTCAGCAGCGATTGCTTCAACTTCAGTTTTGCGAGCGTCAGTTTGAACCGTTACATTGACTGGTGACTCTTCAGTACCCACTTTAACATCGCGGTTTACGTTGTAGCCTGCAAGAACGTGATTTTGTCTTGTTTCAATACGGCCTTTGAAAAATAGTTTCGACATTGGGTACTCATTAAAATTTTGGATGACGCTCTTCCAATGCTGGATAGCGTTATAGAGCGGGGGATTATACTGATATATTGCAATTGATAAAGCGGTTATGTGAGCAAAGCTTGTTTAGTTATTCTTTTATAACGATTCTACGCTCCGCGACCTCTCAATTTTTTGCTTGCTCTGGGTTATCTTTCAAATTAGAGACAATAAAGTTATTCTCAATAGGGGGTAGAGTGATAAATTGATATGGCCAATTTAAACAAAGAGATAGTGTATGAAATTAGATGCCATACTGTGGGATTATGACGGAACTTTAGTCAATTCAGTTCCAAAAAATATCGCAATAACCAAAGACATTATCTCTGTGGTCGCACCACATTTGTCAGGTGATAATTTACCCAGATATTTGTTGAGTGAAGCGCTCTATCACGAAGCCAACCACGGTGCTAAAAACTGGCAAGCCTTGTATGTTGACTATTATGGGATGTCTCATGATGAAATGTTGATCGCTGGTGGTATGTGGGCAGAGCATCAAGAGCAAAATCAAACTCCCGTAGCCTTGTTTGAGGGAATGGAAACCGTGATCAGTCAGTTCGCGCACCTTCCTCATGGGATTTGCTCGCAAAACTCTCAATTGAATATTCGAACTGTACTCGATAGCTACGGTATCGGTGAGGTGTTTAAGTCAGTTGTTGGCTATGACGATGTATCGAATGGTAATCAAAAACCGCATCCGTTTGGCGGCATGAAGTGTGTTGAGAACATATTTGGTGAAGCTCAATCTAAAGAACTGTGTTTGATGTATATCGGTGACCATGAAGCGGATACACAGTTTGCTCGCAATATTGAAGTAGCACTGGGTAAGAACGCAAAAGTGATCGCGGTAGCTGCGGGTTATAGCCGTTCTGAACCTGAAAATTGGCAAACCAAGCCGGACTACATTGCTAACAGTGTCGATGATCTTTTAACGATCATCGGTAAGTATGCATAGAAAGTTAAGTACGTATAGAAAGCTAACGTACACATAACGAAGCAGACGTTTAAAAATCACCACACGTAAATGACTTTAAGGAAGAATAATGACACCAAAACAAGTGGTATTAGGTTTTTGGGATGCAATGCGCAGTAATGATTTTGCCAAGGCAAGCGAATGGCTAGCGGAAGATTTTGAAGGCTATTGGCCTCAGTCGTCTGAATTGACGGTAGGGCGCGACAACTTCACGGCAATCAATGCTGAATACCCAGCCAATGGTGTTTGGGAGTTCACGCTCAATTCAATTGTCTGTGAAGGTGATACGGTAGTAACGGACGTTTCGGTTACAGACAGTGTGTTGAAGGGCCGAGTGATCACCTTTCACACGGTTGTAGATGGCTTAATTCAAAAGCAAACTGAGTTTTGGCCAGACCCATTCGAAGCGCCGGCTTGGCGATCGCAGTGGGTTCAGGTTGTGTCGAGCAATTAGTTGGTATCGACACGATCAGTTTGTCACGAACAACCAGGTTGCACAGAATAAGTAAACATTAGGAGGTTTCATTGAACAAGGTAGTGATTGTAACCGGCGGAAGCCGAGGCATTGGCGCAGCGACGTCTAAATTGTTGGCCAGTAAAGGCTATGCTGTATGCGTTAACTTCATACACAATGAGTCGCGAGCTGAAGATCTAGTGAACGAGATTCGCGAACAAGGCGGAACCGCCATAAGCGTGCGGGCTGATGTGTCTGTTGAATCGGATGTGAAATCTTTGTTCGAGATTGCTCGTAACAAGCTAGGTCCAGTCACTCATTTGGTCAATAATGCCGGGATTTTGTTTACTCAGTCACCATTAGTTGACATCGAATTGGATCGCTTTGAAAAGGTGATGAAATCCAACGTATCAAGCTGCTTTCTGTGCAGTAAAGCCTTTATTAAACAAGCTGATGGCGCGGGTTCGATTGTGAATGTATCGTCTGCCGCTTCTCGCACAGGTGCGCCGTTTGAGTATGTGGATTACGCAGCATCCAAAGGTGCGATGGATTCACTCACTAAAGGCTTATCGCTTGAATTGGCTTCACGTAATATCCGAGTGAATGGCGTAAGGCCAGGTTGTATTTATACTGAGATGCACGCAGATGGCGGAGAGCCTGATCGCGTAGACAGACTCGCTTCGCAGCTACCGTTACAACGAGGCGGCACACCAGAAGAGGTGGCTAACTCTATCGCATGGTTATTATCAGACGAAGCTTCGTATGTAACCGGTTCGTTTATTGATATTGCAGGCGGTCGTTAGGGCACGTTGGCATTTACACTAAGATAAACCTGTTAAAACCATAAACACGCAACAAAAGTACCTAATTAAAAGAACGAAACTAAGAGTACAAACATGAAAAACTATTTTGAGAGCCCGTTTGTCGGAAAGTCACTGAAAGAACAAGTGACCAACCCAAACATCATCGTGGGCGAACATAGCTACTATTCAGGTTATTACCACAATCACAGCTTTGATGATTGTGCGCGTTATCTGCTGCCTGATAGAACAGACATCGACAAGTTGATCATCGGCAGTTATTGCTCGATTGGTTCAGGTGCCGTATTTATGATGGCGGGAAACCAAGGCCACCAAAATCAGTGGGTCAGCACTTTCCCGTTTTTCTATCAAGACGACGAGAAGTTTGAAGATGCGATAGACGGCTTTGAACGCTCTGGCGATACTGTGATTGGTAATGATGTGTGGATCGGTACAGAAGCGATGATCATGAGTGGTGTTAAGGTTGGTGACGGGGCGATTATCGCGAGTAGAGCGGTTGTGACCAAAGATGTAGCGCCATACTCGATTGTCGGTTCAAACCCTGCACGTCATATCCGTTATCGATTCGATGACACTGAGATTGCTCAGTTGTTAGAAATGAAATGGTGGGAGTGGAGCGAAGAACAGATCAAAGGCGCGATGTCGTTGATGTGCTCTTCAGATATCAACGGGCTTTATCATTATTGGAAAGCGATCAAGTAATCGCAGTCCCCGATATAGCCACGCGTGACAATGTAGCCCCTCATGGTGTTTATACAAGAATGCTCAAACAAGTGAAAATTTACTGAATTGAATCTACATACCACAAGACATCTAACGCGTCTTGCTTTGTGATAACACCTTGCCATGCTGGCATACCTTGTTCTACGTTACCTTCTAAAATGTCATCCGCCAAAGAACTTGGACTGGTAAAAAAGCCGCCTAGTTTATTAGCGATATTGGCGGGCTTGTGTGGCAATGAAGCGGCAGTGGGGCCATCACCGTGTCCTTTGTCGCCATGACACACCCGACAAAGCTGCGTGTATTTGGCTTTGCCATTGGCAAAGTGCCTCGCATCGATTTCTGAGGCGGCACTTGCATTAAACGTCATCATTGAAGCGACTAAGCCTAAAAAAGCTAACACGTGTAAATGGTTCATGGTTTTCATTGTTTTGTTCTCGATTATTATTTAACAATGAAAGAATAAGCAGGCGTGAGTAGAAGAAACGTGAATGGGTTAAGCTGGATTAAGCTAAGTTTAGAAGTAGGTTTAGAAGCAAGTTTAGTTTCGGACGAACATCAATGTGATTTGGGTAAATGATTGATTATATGCATATTGCATAGTATGGCGTGTCGCATTAGCGTGGTGGATGAATTGGAGGGGTATTATGATTAGTTGCAACGATTACGATTATATTGAGATTGTGTGTATGCACCGATACCCAATCAAATTAACGCTGAAGTCTGGCGAGCAGATTGAATGTGTCGGATTAGATACTCAACGCAATGATAGCCGTGAAGAGTGCATTAAGGTCAGTATTCAAGGTGTAGAACAACTTGTCGTACTCACTGATCTTTCCACACTAGAAGTCTGTGTCGACAATCCTCATTTTCAGCAAATTTCATTCAAAACGTCATAGGCTTTCAAATGAATAACACCATAGAACAATGCTATTGCACCGCGTGCAGAGAAGACACACAACACGTTGTTGTGTTGGTCAGAAAGACCAGTGCGTTTGCAGACAAACCTAACCAAAAGCGAAGCGAGTTTTGGGCAGGCATGATAAAAGGTTGGTTCCTTGGCCCGTTTATCGCGTCAATGGATGAGTTTTCTCGTCATCTTGTCTGTGAAAAGTGTGGCCACAAAGAGATACAAGATTAGTTAAGATTTTACATAGTTAAAACGTCGATTGGCTTAGGAATAAAACGAATGAAAGTAGAAACGATTGAAGCCGTAAAGGCGTACGGGTTTTCAGTAAGAACCACTAATACCGATGAGATTGATCCAACAAAAGCAAAGATAGGTCAATTATGGCAAGGTTTTTTCGATCAAGCTTTTCCTAAGCTGACACCAGATTCAAAAGTGTATGGTGTCTACACCAATTACCAATCGGATTTTACTGGTGAGTTTGATGTTATTGCATGTACCAATGCACTTACCGATAACAATTTAGATGACCTAGTCGAAACCGAAATTGAAGCAGGTAAATATCTGACGTTTTCTGCTGAAGGTGAACTTCCTCAAGCGGTCATCGATTTATGGGGCGAAGTGTGGGCGTACTTCAACGCAGCAGATTGCCCACATGTTCGAACTTACACGACAGACTTTGAATTTTACAAAGGCGAAACTGAAGTCGAGATTTCGATAGCGATTCAATAAGCTTTGGGTAGTCGTTAGTGATAGTCAAATTGAGTCATTAGTAAAAGAGTCGCTCTGTATGAGCGGCTCTTTTTATTGGGGTATACCGCCTAAATAAATTGCGGTACACCGCTTTAACAAATTGTGGTGTACCGTCTTAACAAAGGTCAGCTACATCATTCTCATGAAGTAAGGAATAATCAGTGCGTTCGCTAAATCAATGAAGAACGCGCATACCAATGGCACGATGATGAAGGCTTGTGCTGAATGCCCATATTTCTGACTTACTGCCGACATGTTTGCCATGGCTGTAGGTGTTGAACCTAACGAAATCCCTCCAAACCCAGCACATACAACGGCTGCATCATAGGTCTTACCCATTGATGGGAACACGATGAAGATATTGATTATCACGGCTAGTAGCAGCTGCATTGCCAATATCGCGAAGATAGGACCCGCCAAATCAATGAGCGTCCAAAGTTGCATGCTCATTAGTGACATCGCCAAAAATGTACCCAAGGATATTTCAGCAATTAAGTCGATAGCAGGCGAGCGTGTTGGCCATTTAGTGCCTGATATTCTTGGGTATGACTCTGGCATTACGTTGGTGATCACGATACCTGCAAATAAACACGATACGAACAGTGGAAGCTGTAACCCGGTTTGACTGATCAATTCATTAAGCAACGCGCCGACAATGACACAAATATGAATCGCTAACACGGCGTCTAAAAATTGAAATGATGTAAGAGCTTGGTGTTGTTTTTTTGCATTTGAATCGATTGAGTTTGATTGCCCGTCAGCAGGTTTGAGGTTGTGACGTTTGATGAGAAACTTCGCAATAGGCCCCCCATCAGGCTGGCTAAAATCAGCCCGAATGTTGCACTGGCGATACCTATTTCCATCGCGCTTTCTAGGCCGAACTCTTCTGCAACCTTGGGTGCCCAAGCAATCGCGGTACCATGCCCGCCAATCAGTGAAATACTTCCGCTGAGTAGGCCAAAGACAGGCTCTAGGCCAAACATTGATGCGACAGAAATACCGACGATGTTCTGCATAATCATGAAGAAGATAGTGATTGCTAGCAAAATCACCAAGGGCTTTCCGCCTTTAAACAGGTCTTTCAAACTTGAGTTAATACCAATCGTGGTAAAGAAGTAGACCAATAATACATCGCGGGCAAACAGATCAAACTGCACTTCGATTGAGGTCGTCGCGTAAAGCGCCGCGAACAGGAGTGATGCCAAAATCCCGCCAGAGACAGGTTCAGGAATACTAAACTCTTTCAAAAAACCGATGACCTGGTTAAGCCTTCGACCGATAAATAGAACCACGATCCCCATGGTCACTGCAAAGAATGACCCGAGATGTAAGATGTTGTTTTCAAATTCCATAGTGATCCTTGTAAAGGTGAAGTTATGACGTAACTTTAGTTGCCCAACCGTGCGTTAATAAGCAACTAGATTAGCATTATTTGTTGCGTTCAAATGATAAAAAGTTTCGGAATTCCGGATCGGCAACAAGTTGTTTGTTACCTTCTTCAATCAATAGATCGACGTTTTCTTTGTCTATCATAAAGTCCGTCGGAATTTGATTGAGCAAATATCGCTTGGCGCTGTTGTCTGATTTATTTAAGCTGATCTCAATGAAGTAGGGTGAAACCTTACGACCTTGATGAGAGGCCAGTTCTTGCCAAGATTGCAACTCGTCAACGATCAAATCTTTTGTTGTATCGTTGTAGCGATGCAACTGTATATCGGTGATGACATCCACCGTTTGTTTCATGGAAGGTGCTTCAATCGACTCTCCAATGCCAGATTCTGGCGTCGTCGATGCATCAACCGAAATGATGACAATAGGGCGCGCGTGTTGGTTGTCGTACAAGTTTTTCAACTCTTCGTTGTCGTTGTAACGCAAGTATTCAGACATCTCATATACCGATAGCAAACCGAGGTTGTCAGTAATTCCGCCATCCACAAGGTGGAGATAACTCACATCATCCTTATTGCTATATGACTTTAACGACTTGATCAGATTTCGGTTGCGGTAACTTGTGGCCTCAAACGAGGGTTGTAAATGCTCTGATTTATCACAGTCATTTTTGTTTTCTAGTACCACAGGTGTGAAAACGAAAGGCACAGCAGAAGAAGCCGTCACCGAACTGGACACTGAATAGCTGTTCAAGTCTGAACATATGAGGTCAAAATACTCTTGTGTGAATGAAAAACGCGAACCCGTTGAAATGTCGGTCGCGTTAATAACAATGTAGGGTGCATCTTCTCGGTGCATGTCGGCAAATGTACTTTCACCGAAGATGTTGGCTTTGTAATAGTCGGTGGCTTTGTCTGTTCTGGTGGCGTACGAGAACCAATAAGTCGGAGATAAAAGGATGGAGAACAGATCTTTTGAGACTTCGTGATAAAGGAACGTTTCTTCGTAATCTTCGAATATCTGGTCACCATACAAACCATAATACGCGGCGGTAAAGCTGCCACCGGATACCGAACTGATCATATCAACTTCTTCTAACAGATTGACCGTTTCACCATTTACTTGGATGTTGGTGTCGCGCAATGCTTGCAACACACCATATGAGAGCGCAGCCGCTCGTGTGCCGCCACCAGAAAAAGAGAGGATCAACGTAACTTTGCTATTGGGTTTATTGAAGCTTTTCGCCGTGTAGGTTTGATTCTGCTGCGCAGCAGATGGGCTTGTGTTGGTTGCTTTGTTTTTCGCGCTACAGCCTGAAAGGGCAAGCGAGAAGGCCACTAACAGTGAAACTTTCGCGAACCCTTTAAAATCGGGGTTAGGTGTGTTGAATGTGTTTACTTTGTTTTTTGGCATAGCGCATTTCAAACTAACGTTGTGATTGAGTGAAATGCGATTTTCGTTGATATCTAATATGCCATCAATAGCATCGCTTGCGATTCAGTGTCACGATTTTCATAACAATAGAGAGCTGTCTATGCTTATTTAGAACTGTTTTCAGTCATCTTCGGCAATCTTCAGCAATATGGAGTTATCTCCAGCAATTCATAGCGACTTAATGCTACCCAAAAACACAATCTTGCTTGGTTTCATTCCACAAAGGGTATTGCTTCATGACTTGGGTGTAGAGCTTACTGTCGAGGTGCGCTCTTAACCAACGTCCTACGTTCTGATATTCAGATTGCACAAACCACTTCTTCTCGACTCTTACGAACTGGCTAACAAACGGCATCACAGCAAAGTCGGCGAGGCTTGGCGTTTCTCCAAAGAAATAAGGCTGATTGGTGAGTAATGCCTCTAACTTGCTGATGAATCCTTCACAGGCTTGTCTGCGTTGTTCACTATCGATGTTTCGGTAACGCACTGAAGCGCGGTATTTCTCTAAGTGACCAATGAATTCTTCATCGTTGGTTTTGATGAGTTGTTGGACTTGCTCGCTAAGTATTGGATTGCTTAAGCGCAGAAGATCTTGAGGATCGTTTTGTTGAAGCGCCCAGTTCATCACATCTAAGCTCTGTTCTATGATTTGACCATCAGGCAATACCAATACTGGAACAGTGCCTTTTGGCGAACTGGCCAATAGTTCGCTAGGCTTATCTTTGGTAACAATTTCTCGAAGTAACACTTTCTGCTGTGATAGTGCGATGCCCATCCTTCCTCGCATAGCGTAAGGGCAGCGTCTTAAAGAATAAAGGATAGGTAAATCGAATTCGTTTGGCATTATTGAGGTCATTTAGTTTGGAAAGTGTTGTTAGGTGGTAAAGAGATCGTGTTGTAGGTAGAATACGCGCCTTAAAAATTATAAGTAAGTGAGCGACTTCAAAAATGAGCAGAAAGATTGAGTTATTAGCCCCAGGTGGCGATGTCGAGGCGATTAAAGCCGCTATCGTGGCCGGTGCCAATGCGGTTTATTGTGGTTTAGACACCTTCAACGCTCGTAACAGAGCCTCTAACCTTTCGTTAGATGAGTTGAATGGTGTGATTCGCCTTGCTCATGAATATGGTTGTGAAGTGTTTCTGACTCTTAACGTTGTGCTGCTGGAGCATGAAATTAAGAGCATCACTAAACTGTTGAACCAGCTTGTGAACACTAAGCTTGATGGCATCATCGTCCAAGATCTTGGTTTGTTCGATTTGGTGAAAAAGCATTTCCCATCGTTAGATGTTCACGCATCGACTCAGTTAACGACACACAACGAAGGCCAGATTAAGTTCTTGTCTAAAATTGGCGCAACACGCGTTAACTTGTCTCGTGAATTGAACCTGCCAGAAATCAAAATGCTGACGGAAGTAGCACACGACCACGATGTTCTAACCGAAGTGTTTGTACACGGTGCTTTGTGTATCGCATTCTCTGGCCAATGTTACTCAAGCTCAGTAAGTGTGGGTAACTCAGGTAACCGTGGCCGTTGTAGCCAAGCATGTCGTGATGAATACGAAATCACTGATGCAGGAAACAAGTTTCCACTGAACCTGAAAGATAATTCAGCGTACTACGACCTACCTGAATTGGTTGACGCGAAAGTCGACTCATTGAAAGTTGAAGGCCGTATCAAAGGCGCACATTACGTATACACAGTCGTTGATACGTGGCGCAAACAGATTGATAGCTTTGTAGAAAGTGGTTTGTTGATCGAAGACGATTCAAACCTGCACAAAGTATTCAACCGTGATTTCACCAACTCTTTCCTTAAGGGCAACCTAACGAAAGACATGTTCATTGATAATCCTCGTGACAACAGCATGAACTACGCCGTTGATAAAGCGACGAAAGAGAACAATGAAATCTCAGTGGTACAAATTCAAGAAGTGACCAGCGATCTTTATGAAGCGAAAAATGCCCTAGGCAGTGAAATGCGCGACAAGATCGAGTTCCTTGATATTCGTAAAACACCGGTGTCATTGTCGTTTAGCGCTAAGGTGGGTCAACCATTTACGGTGACAGTGAACACACCAAAAGAAAACTTTACGCTTCAATCTCAATCGTTATTGGCAACAGCTAAAGAGACTGCGATTACTCAGGCGTTACTTGAAAAGCGTTTCAAATCAGTGAAGAGTGCTGTTCATACGCTTGAAAACTGTAACTACGACAACCTAGATGAAGGTCTGATTCTTCCTTTGAAAGAAGTGTCGGTCTTAAAAGACGAAATCGATTTCATCTTAAACGGTTCTGTGAAAGTGATTAAGCACGTTGAAGTGCCAGCACTGCCTCAGCAACCGAAGGTGAACGAGAAGCCAACTATGTCGATGCTTATCGCGGATGTGGAAGATTTGCACCTGTGTGACGTAACTGACGCGGATGTTTACTTCAAACTGCCTGAAAGCTTCAAGAAGCGTTGTAACAAGTACATCGATATCTTGGCAGCAAACCCACGTTTGATTCCTTGGTTCCCTGCCGTATTGATCGGCAAAGATTACGACGAAGCAGTTCGTATCCTTGAAGAGATCAAGCCAGCTCGCATCGTGACCAACAACACGGGTATTGCTTACAAAGCTTACGAGATGGGAATTGAGTGGGTTGCAGGCCCGTTCATGAACACCACAAACTCTCACGCACTGCTTACGCTGAAAGAAGAGCTGAACTGTGCTGGTGCTTTCATTTCGAACGAGATCAACAAAGGTCAGATTCGTCATATTCGCCGCCCAGAGAACTTCAAACTGTTCTACAGCATCTACCACCCAATCTTGATGATGACCAGCCGCCAGTGTTTCTTCCAAAGAACCGTGGGTTGTAACAAGCCAAGCATTGAAGCCGGTTGTATGTTGAAGTGTGAGAAAGCGACCACGATTACCAACGTGAAAGGCATCTCTTTCGCGGTTGATAAACAGAAGGGTGGCTACCCAAGCATTTACAACCACGAGCAGTTCTTAAACCATGACGCTGTAACGGATTTCTCTGGTCTGTTCGATGAGTTCTTCATTGACCTAACCAACATCGGCGCGGGTTCGAAAGAAGTACAAGACAAAGTAGAGTTGATCAAACACTTCCAAGGTTTGATTGACGGCGTTGATGGTTCACAACAGAACCTCGAGCAGATGGTTGAAGTTCGAACTAACGCTCAATATGTCCAAGGCTTATAGGGTTCAAGGTCTATAGCTTTTAAGACAAAGAGCATTCAAGGTCTATAAGTCTTAACCGCTTAAGCACTGTGAACCAATAAACAAAAGGCCACTTTGACTATATAACAATCGAGTGGCCTTTCTGTATCTGAGTATTCTGAATCAGCGAATAGGTTATTCCGTCACGGCTTCTTGTTTGAAGCATGGGCTCTTTAACGTGTTCATCTTCTCGATTTCATTGGTTAAACGCAGTGAAAGCAGCGCTTTTTGGTTTGAAGCAAAATCGAACATAACGATGGTCGCAGTGCCGATTGTCGTCAGCTTCTGTTGAGCCTTACTGACGATCGCGTATTCCATGGTGAAGCGGTCGTCTTGAATGTCTGTAACACGCGAACCGATCATCAGCGTGTCTGGATACGTGACTGGTCTGAAATATTTACAATAAGTGTCGCCAAGAACAGGGCCAACTTTGGTAATCGCCATCTCTTCCATCAGCTCGACATGCTTGAAAAAATCTAAGCGAGCCGTTTCGAAATAACGAAAATATACGGCGTTGTTAACGTGATTAAGGGCGTCCATTTCTCCCCAAGCGACAGGGATTTCTGTTACTACCGGGTAGTCAGATAATAGTGCTTCCATGCGAACTCTCTTATTGTTATCTGTGTAGTTAGTGTTATCTGGGTAATTAACGTTATCTATTTACCCTTCATCGGGATCAGTTGTTATTGGAATAAAAACCCTACCGCTAAATTAACAAAACTGCAACACGTGTGATTTAAGTTTTTGAAGCTTGAAACCACACAATGTCAGTGACTTAGTTGCACATCCACTCAATGTTCACACATTGAGGTGTTTGAATTGCAGTTCAACTAAGCGTTGGTACAATTCGCAGCTATTGATGAGCGACTGGTGGTCGCCAATGTCTACTAGCTGCCCTTTATCTAGCACCGCAATCTGGTCGGCGTGTTTAATTGTTGATAATCGATGGGCGATAATGATGGTCGTTCTGCCACGCATTAACTCTTCTAAAGCTTGTTGAACGTGATGCTCACTTTCACTGTCTAGCGCACTGGTTGCTTCGTCCAACAAGAGAATATTCGGATCTTTTAAGATGGCACGAGCGATGGCAATACGCTGACGCTGCCCGCCAGACAATCTAACGCCACGTTCACCAAGAAAGCTGTGATAGCCTTCAGGTAAGTTCTGAATGAACTCGTGCGCGTGCGCTTTTTTCGCCGCTTCGATAACTTGCTCGTCCGTTGCTTCTGGGTTCCCGTATCGAATGTTATGGAACACATCGTTGCTGAACAGAGCGGGTTGCTGAGGGACTAATGCCATCTGCTTTCTTAGCTCGTTCGGATCAAACTGATTCAGTTCAACACCGCCTAACGTTACTTTGCCTATTTGTGGGTCGTAGAAACGTTGCAGCAGTTCAAATAGGGTGGTTTTACCTGCGCCAGACGGGCCAACCAATGCCAACACTTTACCTTCATGGGCCGTTAGCGTGAGGTTGCTTGTTGCGGGCTGGTCGGGTCTTGATGGGTAACAGAAGGTCACATCATCAAAAGCGACTTCTGGTGTCACGTTATCGAGTGATGTTGGGTTTTCTACAGGCGCAACAATATGGCTTTCAACTTGTAGAATTTCAATTAATCGTTCTGTCGCACCTGCCGCACGTTGCAATTCCCCCATCACTTCAGAAATCGTACCTAATGACGAAGCGACCATAATGGCATAGAAGACAAATGCAGCCAGATCACCCGCCGACATCGTGCCGTTGATGACATCGCTGCCACCAACCCAAAGCATGCCTGCAATCGCACTGAACACGATAACAATCACACCAGAGATAAGAATCGCGCGTTGTTTTACACGTTGGCGACCAATCTCATAAGCCTTTTCTACTTCAATTGCGAACGATGCTTTCTCTTGCGCTTCTCGGCTGTAGCTTTGCACCGTTTTGATGTGTTCAATCGCTTCGCCAGCATAAGAACCCACATCAGACATCGAATCTTGGCTTTGGCGAGAGAGGGCTCTCACTCGTCGACCGTATACCAAAATCGGAATCAGGATAAACGGCACAGAGGCCAACACGATCAGCGTTAGCTTAATATTAGTCGCGAACAGCATGATGATTGCGCCAATACACATCAGCGCGCTGCGCATCGCCATAGAGAACGACGAACCTATGATGCTTTGAAGCAGAGTTGTGTCGGTTGTGATGCGCGACATGATGTCGCCACTGCCATTGGTTTCAAAGTAACTCGGGTGAAGCGTCACCACGTGATTGAAAACCGACAGGCGTATATCCGCACTTACTCGCTCACCAACAGAAGAGACCAAATAGAAGCGAAAGAAGGTGCCAATCGAGATCAGCACGACTACAACCATGATGAATTGAATCGCACTGCCTAAATCTGATAACGATTGTTGGCTGAAGCCTTGGTCGATAAGAAGGCGAATACCGTGTCCGACCGAAAGGGTTAAGCTCGCCGTGAAGATCAAAGCGATCAGCGCTGCAATCACACGGCCTTTATAGGGCTGAATAAATTTGCTGAGCTCAAATAAAATACTGAGGCTTTTCTTCTCAGGTTTGGGTTGTGGCGCTTTTTGAGTAGATCGTTGAGCCGTTCGCTGAGTAGAGTCACGCGTAGAAGAGACATCGTTTTGCATATGACTGCCTTAATGTGTTGTCGCTTTAAGAGTAGATGGCTTGTTGTTTGTACGTACTTGTCACGAATCAAGTGCTAGTCGTTCGTAAATGTTTGTTGCTTACAAGAGAAACCATTAAAGCACGCATCGCTGACTGATGCTTCCTAGGACACTCAATTTTCGGACTTTGATGCTTAGCAAGTGAGGAAATCGATACTGTTCAAAAGGAACATTAAGCATTTAGTGAGGCTTGAAATAAAGATCAAACGAGCTATTTGATTCTAATTTTTATGCATGTGAGCGTAAGCCAATAGCGAATGGAAGCTACAGGTTTTTAGATCTTGTACTGATTTTTTAATTGGAAGAGAAACGTTTGCTTTTCCCTCGATTTCAAGCTTATCAGCAACTTGTGACTTTTGGTTGTAAGACCAGTTATAGCGACTGTTTTCTGCGCAACTTTCGTTACAAAAATTCAACAAAATAGTTTTTTATACATTTTTCTTGCATAAAACCTCGAATTGAATAGAATAACCAACAAATGACAATTAATGCAGTATTGTGGCATGAGTATTCAAGTAAAGAGCATCAACAAATCATACGGTAATACCCAAGTTCTTCATGACATCAGCTTTGACTGTGAAAGTGGCGAAACCTTGGTATTGCTTGGCCCAAGCGGTGCGGGCAAGAGTTCATTACTGCGTGTATTGAACCTGTTAGAAATCGCGGACAACGGCGAATTAGACATTGCGAACGAGCAATTCGATTTTTCAAGCCAGATCCAAGAAAAGCAGGGGCTTAAACTTCGTCGTAAAGTTGGCATGGTGTTCCAACAATACAACTTGTGGCCACATATGACGGTGATGGAAAACTTAATTGAAGCTCCCACCAAAGTAGCGGGTTTAGATAAGCAAGAAGCGATTAAGCAAGCTCAAGAAGTACTAAAGACACTTCAACTTGCCGACAAAGCAGACGCTTGGCCACTTCAACTGTCTGGTGGTCAACAACAGCGTGTTGCGATTGCACGTGCGCTGATGATGAAACCGGATGTGTTGTTGTTTGATGAACCAACAGCGGCGCTTGATCCTGAGATCACCAACCAAGTTGTGAGCATTATTAAAGAGTTGAGTGGAACGGGCATTACTCAAGTGGTTGTGACACATGAAGTTGATTTCGCGAAGAAGATTGCTAGCCACGTTCTGTATCTAGAAAAAGGGTACATCGTTGAACACGGCACCAGCGATTCATTCGTTAACCCGCAGACACCCGAGTTTGCCGAGTATCTTACGCATTAAACCTAAGTTGACTCACTAGATTTAGCTAAACACAACATCGATTAAAACAATCAAATTATAAAAATGGCCACAGGTCAAAATCACACAGATTCGGAGTAACAAAATGAAAAAGATTCTACTAGCTTCACTTATCGGCCTTTCTTCTGCAGGCATGGCTGTTAATGCATCGGCACAAGACGAAATCAAATTCGCAATGGAAGCGACTTACGCACCATTCGAATACATGGACGAGAACAACCAAATCCAAGGTTTTGACGTAGACCTAGCAAACGCACTTTGTGAAGAGATGAAAGCAACTTGTACTTTTCACAACCAAGCGTTCGATAGCTTGATCCCAGCGCTTAAATTCAAACGTTACGATGCCGCTATTTCGGCAATGGACATCACTGAAGCGCGTCTTAAACAAGTAAACTTCTCTAATGCTTACTACGACAACTCTGCAGCATTCATCTCTATTGAAGGCAAAGTAGCAGACCAAGCAGCACTAGAAGGTAAGCGTGTTGGTGTTCAAAACGGTTCAACTCACCAAAGCTTCCTACTTGAGCAAATGGCTGGCGTAACAGCGGTACCTTACTCAAGCTACCAAGATGCATTCATCGACATGAAAAACGGTCGTATCGATTCAGTATTTGGTGACACAGCGGTAGTAGCGGAGTGGTTCAAAAAGCAAGACAACCTAACGTATGTTGGCGACCAAGTAACAAACCAAGAGTACTTCGGTAACGGCTTTGGTATCGCAGTAAACAAGAGCAACCAAGAACTTGTAGACCAGCTTAACGTTGCACTTACAGCAGTGAAAGCGAACGGCGAATACGACAAGATCTTTAACAAGTACTTCGGTAAGTAATTTATGGAATTAACGGGTTACTCTTTAGGGCTCGTCGAAGCAAGCTGGATGACAGTTCAGCTTGCGTTCGTAAGCCTATTGGTTGGATTGGTTCTAGCAGTTTTGTTTGCAAGTGGTGAGATGTCTCGTCGTATTGCAATCAAATGGCCAACGACTGCATTTGTGACGATTGTTCGTGGTTTACCAGAAATTCTGGTCGTACTGTTTATCTACTTTGGTTCGACACAAGTTCTGTTCATGATCACAGGCGACTTCATAGAAGTGAGCCCGTTCTTATCTGGTGTTGTTGCACTGTCACTTATTTTTGCTTCTTACGCTTCGCAAACTATTCGTGGTGCGTTGAAAGCAATAAGCAAAGGCCAGAGAGAAGCAGCAAGTGCGCTTGGTATTTCGCAATCTCATGCTTTCTTCAGAGTCGTATTGCCACAAGCTGTAAGACACGCGCTACCAGGGTTAACCAACCAATGGTTAGTGTTATTGAAAGACACAGCACTGGTTTCATTGATTGGCGTAACCGATCTATTGAAACAAGCGCAATTAACATCAGCAGCTACGCACGAAGCATTCACTTGGTACGCGACAGCAGCAGCTATCTATTTGGTCATCACTTTAATCACACAAAGATTGGTAAAAGTGATTGATGGTAAGTTCTCTATTCAAGGTTTGGGTAACAAAGGTGCAATGGCATGAATCAACAATACCTCTCCCAAATGCTTGAAGGCTTAGTGACCAGTCTTCAACTCACAGGTGCTTCATTGCTTGTTGGTTGTATCTTGTCATTGCTGATGACGGTAACGCTAATCCTAAGAATACCGGCGATTCACTGGTTAACACGTGGCATCATTACGCTATTTACCGGCACACCATTGTTGGTGCAAATCTTCTTGGTGTATTACGGCCCGGGTCAATTCGATTGGATTCGTGAAAGTTTCCTATGGACATGGCTTAGCCAACCTTGGTTCTGCGCAATGTTAGCACTCGCACTGAACACCGCGGCATACAGCACGCTACTGTTCAGAGGTGCATTTAACGCGATTCCAGCAGGGCAGTGGGAAGCATGTCGCGCATTAGGCATGGACAAAATCGAAACGCTTAAAGTGTTACTGCCATACGCACTACGTCGCGCCGTTCCAGCATACTCGAACGAAGTGATTCTAGTCTTCAAAGGCACGTCACTGGCAAGCACCATCACCATCATGGATTTGATGGGCTACGCTCAACGTATCAACGGCCAAACCTACGACACGCTCACAGTGTTCGGCATTGCTGGAGCATTCTACCTAGCAGTGAATGGTGTATTAACGCTGATCTTCCGTCAGGTAGAGAAGAAGGCCCTAGCATTCGAAGCGGCGTAAGCTAGCCACTCAAAAGCTTAACTAACGTATAAAGCCTGCCATTAATGTTCGCATAAATGGCAGGCTTTTTTGTGTTTGGGGTATGTAAGGTAGGCACTGTGTTTACGTACAGTTTAGTGAGGTTTTCGCTAAAATCATACTATATAGAAATATTCTGCATTTTGTCATTCAATGAGTTTATATATGTTTTAAGTCACTGAAATACTGTGATTAATCGTGGTAAAGTGCCGTGCATATGAAACTAGATAGAAAAATTCTATATTTAAATGCAGAATTTTTCTGTCTAAGAGCTGTT
>NZ_JBGONU010000063.1:0-22378 GCF_041439295.1 Vibrio sp. 1F253
TCATTAGTGATTGTACTCACTTAACTCAGTGTCCAAAACTGCTGGTGCGGATCAGTTTGCCTTGTTGATTCTTTTCTAATTCGGTTTGGTAGCGTGTTAGTGACGTTATCACTTCTAGCATGCTCTCTTGGCTACCAATACTGATTCGTACACAGTTACGCAAAGCAGGTTCGTGGTTTTGGTTTCTTGTCACAATGCCATCCTTCGCCAATACGCTAAACACATGGTGCCCCGGTTTTTGACGTAGCAAAACGAAATTAGTCGATGAAGGGTAAACCTGTTCTATAAATTCAAACCGCGTTAGCTCACAAGCAAACCGATTACGCAATTCAACCAACTTTAACGTCGCGCTTTCCATCAACGCAATTCGTTCATCAGACAATGCGTCTAGCACTATTTGAGATGAGCAATCTGGCATTGGATAAGGGGGAATCAGTTTCGCGACATACTGCATCACATTTTGACTCGCTAAGATAAAGCCACATCGAACCGCAGCCAATCCAAACGCCTTAGACAAGGTGCGAATCACAACCAAATGCGGATAACGCGCAATAAGGCTCACAGCTGACGTTTGTGGTTCAAATTCGATATACGCTTCATCGACTACCACTAGCGACTTGCCAATCGTGCCTTCCAGTACCTGAATCAAATCCAATTTAGGGATCACATTGCCCGTAGGGTTGTTTGGTGAGCAAAGAAACACGATATTAGCCAATTCCGCTTTATTCACTATATCAGCGACGTTAAGGCTGAAGTCTTCCTGCAATGGAGAGTCTAAAGTATTAATCGCCAATGCATCGGCGCAAAACTCATACATCGCATAGGTTGGAGAACAGATAAGTATGTTGTCGCTCGCCGGCTTACAGAATGTTCTAATCAGCAAATCAATCGCTTCATCTGCACCACGGACAGCAACCGTCGCGGCATCAGTGCCACAGTAATCTTGGTAAGCCTTAGCAATATCTTGTGGTAAGAAGTCTGGGTATCGGTTGTGACTTGCTTCTCCTTGAAACAGCGAGCTTTCCAATTCATTGGCGTTTAACCAAACACGTCCATCACCACCAATTCTTCTTGCCGATTGATAAGGTATTAATTTTTTTACAGCCTGAGGTACTAAGCTATCAATAAAAGATGTCAAGAAGCTATCCCTTTCACAAAATCACAATGTCTTCATCATTGCCTTCATATTCAATAAATGTGACCTATACACATATTGAATCACAAATGATGATTAAGTATTTACATTCAAACAGAACATTATTGATAAATGAATCGAAATAATCACATAATAGCCATGATAAAAAATCATAGGTAAAGATATGAATCGCACACTTCCTTCAACTAAAACCTTGCTCGCGTTCTTGTCGACGGCAAGGCACCTCAATTTTACGCGAGCGGCACATGAGCTGAATGTTACGCAAGGTGCAGTGAGTCGTCAGGTATTGTCGTTTGAAGAAAGTCTCGGGTGCGATCTTTTCTACCGACATGCTCGCGGGTTGTCATTAACACCTAAGGGAGAAGAACTGGTTCCGCTGATTCAAGATACCATCCAACAACTGCAATCGGCGTTAAATCAAGTTGCCAGCTCTCCATCGAAGATCAAGCTCAACGCACCAAGCTGTATTACCTCTTGGCTACTGCCTAAGTTGATGTCTTTTCAGCAAGCCTATCCTGAAATTGATGTCGAACTCACGTCGACCATCAAGCACGTCTTCGAACCAAGCTTTGACCCTTTTGATGCCGTTATTACCTATGGTAAGAAGCCAAACCAGCAATCGATTATCAGCCAGTTATTGTTTAACGAGCAGCTAGCGCCCGTTTGCCAAGCGCAAAGCATTACGCAAAGCCATCTTGTCAGCGACACGTCGACCATCATCAAGCCACATCAGCTCGCCCAATACACTTGGTTGCACGCCAACAATGAGCAGAGTGATTGGCGGCTTTGGTTGGAACACATAGGCAGCCACGACCTTTCAAGCAAGAACAACCAACAATTCGCGACGCTCGATCAAGCGATGAACGCCGCGATACAGGGCTTTGGGATTGCGATTGGCGACATCACTCTCGCCAAGCAAGACATCGATTTAGGGAGATTGGTGAAAGTGAGTGAAGGCAGTGTCTTCTCTGGAAATGGTTACTTCTTACTGCAACCCAAGAATCGACAAAATACATCCTTATCTACGCTGGTTGATTGGCTCGTCGATTAGCGGCAATCATCTTTGGAAAGCCCCCACTGTAGCTTTAATAGATCGTCATAATGAGAATTTTACCGTTCTCAAAATGAAACTATTTTCCGGTAGCTACGTATTGGTGTTTAGAGTTTAGAACGGACGTTTCTTTAACTAGTTGAAAAGAAAATTAATTCAACTTTTTACGTCAGAAATTCTATCCCAATGGATAAAATGGCATTCGAATTGCTTTGTCATAGATAACCCAACCAATATACAGCAGGTTGCACCAATAACATCGCAGCTTGTCACGGAGGATAGGCTATGACCTTACAAAGACATACATATTACGGCTTAATTCACCATGGAATTAAAACCCTATTAATGGACAGAATTGGCCACTTCACAGAGCGTGAATATCACGAATACCTTGACCTAACGACCGGCAAATCGACATGTTTTGCCATGAGTGAACAAGAGCTCGAGAATACCTTAGACAGTTTAAAGAGCGAAGGTTACCTTGAAGATATCAAGAAGCTAATACCTCGCTACCAAACCACATCAATGCAATAACGTTCTTAATCTCGATTGGGCACTTCAATCCTTTATTGGGGTTAAACTCGCCAAAACGGTTAGATGTAATTAATTGGCATCCAATTGACTCGAGCTATTTAGCATCGAGACAGTTTTGGTTAGACTGTCTGCAACTCAACTAACTGGATAGTCAGTGCCACATGAAGCAAATTCTTGATTTCATTCCTCTCATTATTTTCTTTGCGCTTTACAAGATGTACGACATCTACACGGCTACAGGTGCATTGATTGTTGCTTCCGCAGTACAAATCATTTTGACGTACATCATCTACAAGAAAGTAGAAAAAATGCAGATCATCACCTTTCTAATGGTTGCCGTATTTGGTGGCATGACCATCTTTTTGCATGATGACAACTTCATAAAATGGAAAGTGACCATCGTTTACGCACTGTTTGCGATTGGTCTGACGGTCAGTCACATCATGGGCAAATCAGCGATTAAAGGTATGTTAGGCAAAGAGATCACACTGCCTGATTCGATATGGGGCAAGATCAACTGGGCTTGGACTCTGTTCTTCACATTGTGTGCGATCCTCAATGTTTACGTTGCTTTCAACCTGCCATTGGATGTGTGGGTCAACTTCAAAGTGTTTGGCTTACTGATCGCTACTTTTGCATTTACCTTACTAACGGGCGTTTATATCTATAAACATTTACCAAAAGACACGCTTCCGTCAAAAGATCAAGAAACACAAGACGATAAGCAACAAGAGCTCTCAGGTAAAAATACCGACGAGAAATAACCCTTAGGGATGAGTCCTCATCCCCTTTTTGATACAATTATTATCAATATGCGATTTAACAGTGGCCAATGATACTCGTGATCATTGGCCACTGATTGTTTGTGTTCGGTGAATACGTTAAAAATACGACCACCGCGAACCCCGCAAACACATCTATTTAAATTTAAAACAATCAATACCATTAAGAGTACAACAATGACTATTCAATCAACTTTGAACCCGATTGGTTCTTTACTTCTTCGCACTTTGGCGATGCCTTCTGATACCAATGCAGCAGGCCAGATTTTCGGTGGTTGGATAATGTCTCAACTGGATCTGGCTGGCGGAATATTGGCTAAAGAGATCTCAAACGGAAAAATAGTCACCGTGTCAGTATCAAGCATCGAATTCAAACAGCCAGTGTCGGTTGGCGATGTGGTCTGTGTTTATGGCGACTGCACCAAGATTGGCCGTAGCTCGATGAATATCGACCTAGAAGTGTGGGTTAAGCCGGTACTTGATCACGGTATTGGCGATCGTTACAAGGTATGTGGCGCGACATTCAACTACGTTGCTGTAGACGAAAGCGGTAAACCTCGCTCAATCAACAAATAACGTTTTTCATTAAGCCATTAACGCAAATGGTCTTTAGTTTCCGCGAATGAAATTACTAAAGACCATACAATTCTCTCGTACCAATTCACCTCGCACCAATTCACAATTTCTTATCATTAGCTCTTCCAATACCGATTAGTTCGCGTAAATTAGCCAGATAACTAATTTAATCGCTCTAATTCAGTGAAGTAACATAAGGATATCTCAACATGTGGTACGTAATTTTTTCTCAAGACGTCGAAAACTCATTAGAAAAACGCCTAAGTGTTCGCCCACAACATCTAGAACGCCTACAAACACTTCACGATGAAGGCCGACTGTTAACAGCAGGTCCAATGCCAGCAATTGACTCCGATAACCCTGGCGAAGCAGGCTTCACTGGTTCTACTGTTATTGCTGAATTCAACTCTTTGGAAGACGCACAAGCATGGGCTGATGCAGACCCGTACATCGCTGCTGGTGTCTACCAGAATGTAATTGTTAAACCATTCAAGAAAGTATTTTAACGTGAAAAAATGGATTATTGGGTCACTGGCTATTGCCCTACTCGCAGGCTGTAGCTCATCAAGTGAACAAGACAAACAAAGACAGTTAGAGATGATGGCTCACCATCGTGCGGGCGTTTTATCTGCCGGCCTACCTATTGAGTATGGTCCACTCTCTATCATGCGTGTGCTAGCAAAAAATACTGTCGTCGAAATCATGATGATCTACAACCAAGATGCAAAAGGTGCTAAGCCTTTAAACCAAGTTGTAGATATGAGTGTGAATAGCTACTGCACCAACTCTGAAGTAAGAGCTAACCTCGACATGGGCTTAGCTTACAACATCAAAATTCGCAATACACGCGGACAACTGATGGTTGAAAAGCTGATCAGCAAAGAGACTTGCCAGAGCAGCAGCTAGATTCGATATTCGAACAAGCATAAAACCAGAAGGCCTCGCAAATGCGAGGCCTTTTTTGTGGTTCATCGTGGAGTAGAGGGTCAATCAAATCTTAGACTAAATTATGCCTCAGCGGATCCCCACTCTTTACGCAGTGTCTTCGTCGCCGAAACTAAGTTAGTAAGTGCCGCTTCTGTCTCTGCCCAGTTACGAGTCTTTAATCCGCAATCAGGGTTTGCCCACAAACGTTCTGCAGGTATTTTTTCTGCCGCTTTCTTAAGTAAATCTACAATCCACTCTTCTGAAGGGATGTTTGGCGAGTGAATATCATAAACGCCAGGTCCAATCGCATTCGGATAGTTAAACTCTTCAAACGCTTTCAGCAATTCCATGTTCGAGCGAGAAGTCTCAATGGTAATCACATCGGCATCTAGCGCGGCCACTGAATCAATGATCTCGTTGAACTCGCTATAACACATATGGGTATGAATCTGAGTTTCTGGTTTAGCACTCGCCGCTGAGATCTTAAAGGCATCCACTGCCCATTCTAAGTACTCTGCATGGTCGCGTTTTTTCAAAGGCAAACCTTCGCGAATAGCAGGCTCATCGATTTGGATAATGTTAATACCTGCGTCTTGTAAATCAGACACTTCATCACGTAGAGCAAACGCCAGTTGGTTAGTGATCTCTTTGCGTGAGATGTCTTCACGAGGGAATGTCCAACATAAGATAGTCACTGGCCCTGTGAGCATGCCTTTCATCTGCTTTGAAGTTAGAGATTGAGCATAAGTCGACCACTCGACCGTCATTGGTTTTTCACGCTCGATATCCGCAACCACAATCGCCGGTTTCACGCAACGAGAGCCATAACTTTGTACCCAACCAAACTTAGTGGTTTGGAAGCCTGCTAGGTTTTCTGCAAAGTACTCCACCATGTCATTGCGTTCCGCCTCGCCATGCACAAGCACATCCAAATCTAAGGCTTCTTGGCGCTTAACCGCATCAGCAATATGACCTTTCAATGCGGTTGTGTATTCCGCTTCATTCAGTTTGCCAGTTCGGTAAGCACTACGCTGAAGACGAATCTCTCCTGTCTGTGGGAACGAACCAATGGTTGTGGTTGGTAACAGCGGTAAGCCGAGAACTTCAGACTGATGCGCTGCGCGCTCTGCGTATGGAGCACTGCGTTCTGCCAGTGCTTAATGGTATTGATACGAGCCTGAACTTGTGGCTTGTTCACATGAGTCGCGTTCTTACGGGCAACAATTGGTTGGCTGTAAGTCTCACACGCCAAAATGGCATTTTGATCGCCGTCTAACGCCGCACCCAACAAGCTCACCTCGGTGACTTTCTGTTTTGCGAAGGCAAAGCAACTCTTCACTTCTTCGCTAAGCGTTTCTTCTAACTCCAAATCAACAGGACTATGCAGCAATGAACATGAACTTGCGATCCAAAGCTTATCTCCTAGTTTGTCTTTCACAGGTTGCAGTAACTCAAGCTGCGCGGCTAAGTCAGCTCGCCACACATTGCGTCCATTGATTGCACCCGCAGAAAGTACCCAATCTTCCGGTAACTTATTAACCACTTCATCGAGTTGCTGCGGTGCTGCTACTAAGTCGATATGTAAGCCGTTGATAGGCAGATCTACGATTTTATCTAATGTATCTGTGACCGAATCAAAGTAAGTGGTAAGTAGTAGTTTTACATCGCCTTGAATCACTTGGTAAGCCAGCTTGAATGAATCTACCCACTGATTATCAAGCTCCAAAGCCAGGATTGGCTCATCAATTTGGACCCACTCTACGCCAAGCTTTGAGAGCTTTGCCAAAATGGCTTGATACGCGGTAAGAAGGCGAGGAAGTAGAGATAAGCGGTCAAACCCTTCTTCCACTTCTTTGCCTAGGTATAAGTAAGAGAGTGGCCCAAGGAGTACAGGCTTAACTTTGTGTCCTGCTTTAATCGCTTCATTCACTTCATCAAACAGTTGAGGCCAACTTACTTCAAAAGAGTCATCTTTGCTGAACTCAGGAACAATGTAGTGGTAGTTAGTGTTGAACCACTTGGTCATGTCAGAAGCAGCTGAACTGTCTTTAGTGACATCATTCGACGTATGCGAACCACCGCAGCAAGTAGATTGAACTTGAGACTGACCGCGACCTACACGGAACAAGGTATCTAAATCTGGGAAGGATTTTTCATCTTCAGATCCACCAGCATGGCGCTTGGGAACGTGACCTAGAAGTAGAGTCGTAGTTAGTACATGGTCATACCATGCGAAGTCACCCGCAGTTGCAAAGCTTAGATTCGCGTCAGCTTGTACATTCCAGTTACGATTTCTTAATTCACTGCCGATCTGCTTAAGCTCAGATTGATCGATCTCACCGCGCCAGTACTTCTCGAGAGTGAATTTGAGTTCGCGTTTTTCACCGATACGTGGGTAGCCAAGAATATGCGTTGTTGTCGTCATGTGTCTGTTCCTTATTCGATAATTTTAATTTCCGGTCAGACTGCCTGTAATGATTGTATTTTCAAAAAAGGCGTCTGGATGGCTAAACTATCTCCCTAATCTGAACGATGAACAAGGTTCAAATATTCATCTTGTTTATTAATAATTTTCATCTTTAATAATCTAACCGCTAATTTATTAAATCCATCTGGACATCCAGACGTTTACAAATGAAAGAAAACACCGTAGGGTGATTATTAAGAAATATTGAATTAGCTTAGGGAATATGAGGAATACTCATGATAGAGCTTAAACACCTTCGAACATTGACCACCTTGAGAGACAGCGGCTCGCTAACCGCGACTGCAACTTCTCTTCATCTGACTCAGTCGGCACTTTCTCACCAGTTGAAAGACCTTGAGGCCCGTATTGGCGGTCAGCTCTTTTTGCGTAAAACAAGGCCGGTTAAATTTACCTCGGAAGGCGAAATTTTGTTAAAACTGGCTGATGAGATACAGCCACAAATCGCCAAAGCTGAAAACGAACTCGCAAGCCTAAAAGAGGATGTAAATGGCCGATTGCACATGGCGATCGAGTGTCACTCATGCTTCCAATGGCTAATGCCCGCTTTGAAGGAATACCAAGTTGCTTGGCCAAGCGTGACCTTAGATTTCTCGTCAGGGTTTGGGTTCGAGCCTCTACCGGCATTGATGGCTGGAGAACTCGATTTGGTGATCACCTCTGATATACAGCCCCGTTCTGAAGTTCACTACGAACCGCTTTTCGATTTTGAGATGCGTTTGATCACCGCGATCAACTCTCCTTTAGCCGAAAAGCCGAGTATTGAACCGCAAGATCTTAGTGATATTACGATGCTCTCTTATCCGGTTCAAAAGCAGCGTCTCGATGTAGTGAAACACTTTTTGCAACCTGCAGGCGTTGAACCAAAGAAATGGAAACAGGCAGACAACACATTGATGTTAGTGCAAATGGTATCGGCAGGTTTAGGTGTTGCGGCCTTACCTAATTGGGCAATCAGTGAGTTTTCAAGACAAGGGTTAATCGCCAGTAAACCATTGGGCAAAGGACTTTCAAGAAGGTTGTTCGCAGCGGTAAGAAACTCAGAAAAAGACAAACGTTACCTACAAGCTTTCTTTAGCACGGCAAGACAGCAAAGTAAGAGTCACCTAGATGGCATTGAGGTCGTTTAAGAGACTCGTTGTTGGGTTAGTTTATGCCTGCGTTGAACCTGATAGATATGCGCCAGAAACAAAAAAGTCACAGATTATCTGTGACTTTTTATTACCAATACCGACAACAGGCAATGAGTATTAATTCGTGATAGAAGAAACTCTCATTGTGAGCTTATCTTGGATAAGACTTAAACTGGTTAGTTAATGGATCGTATTGATAGCCCAACATATCAAGCTTACCTACAACACTTTCTATATCCATTTCATACATACTGATCAGCTCTTCAAAGCTATCGCATTCTAAGCGAAGTTTTTCATTCACGATTCCCAGCAAAATAATGCTATCGAAACCTTTGACGTTGCTTAAATCCATCCCGTACTCCTAACGAACACACCGACTAGATTTAAGTTTAGAACGCTTACCAACACCACGCTAAAAAACAGATCACACTTTTTCGATTCAACACCGAAAGGCTTGTGAGATCAGTAACCGCCTACATCGCCCAAACTGGCGTTAAACCAACAGCCGCCGCCAATAACATCAACAATGAAATAGTCAGCTGAAGCTTTTCAGGGGTTTTAACGAACAATAAATGCCAACACCACACCACGATAGCTGAGATTAGCAAAGCAAAGCTAAACAGCAGAGTTGAAATCATTGGCTCTAATTGAGCTTCAGACAGAGAGTAAACATTGATGACCGTCGCCAAAACCACCAACATCCCCGTCAGCACACCAACAACGGGCAGAACACGGTGAAAAGCCTGTAAGCGTGTTCTTGCAATCGTCAGCAGTAAATGACCAAACGCTGCCCCCAATAAAACCACGAGTAATAAAGTGCTAATAATACCGACTGTGGTTGCTTGCTCCGTCGCTTGTATAGCAACGTATGACAGTGCTAAACCACAAGCTAAATACATCACCCAAATAGGGCCAGAATCTCGAGTCTTCTTGGTTTGAACTTGAGAATAGAAATAAAAGATCGCGAACACGACAAGAAATGCTTCAATTCTTAATGAGGCAACGGCAAGCCAAAGCACGCCAATTGCAGGCAACATCTTGTGAATGCGGCCACGTTGTCCCGGGCAAATATCCCCTTTCACTAAGATGAGGGTTAAGATCAGTTGGGCTCCTAATAGCATCGGAGCAAATTGTACTAATAACGTTTCGACCATTGTGGATCTACTTCTTCAAACTTATTTTCGCGAATAATATCAAAAACTGGTGCGAACACTAATCAAAATCATAAATTAGAGACGAGATTCAAGGCTTCAACTATGCTGATGTATGGCTCTTCTGTCGCCATTTACCGTAAAAATACGAAAGACATCAAAACTAACAGGGGCATGTTCTACTGGCTAGTCTAGGCTCATGCCGCTATAATTCCCGCCTCAAAAATCAGAGGTTGAAATATGTACAGCGATATCACTCCTATTCACGAACACAAAAAATACTGGGCCGAGTGCTACGGAACTGCACCTTTTTTGCCTACCAGTAGAAAGGAGATGGATGCTCTTGGATGGGATAGCTGTGACATTATTATTGTAACTGGTGACGCTTATGTCGATCACCCGAGCTTTGGCATGGCTATCATTGGTCGCCTTCTTGAAGCTCAAGGATTCCGCGTGGGCATTATTGCGCAACCAAAGTGGGACAATAAAGACGCCTTCATGAAGCTAGGTAAACCTAACCTATTCTTCGGCATTACAGCGGGTAACATGGACTCCATGATCAACCGCTACACCTCTGATCGCAAATTACGTCACGATGATGCTTATACGCCAAACAACGAAGGTGGC
Source organism: Vibrio sp. 1F253 (assembly GCF_041439295.1). Taxonomy (NCBI): domain Bacteria; kingdom Pseudomonadati; phylum Pseudomonadota; class Gammaproteobacteria; order Vibrionales; family Vibrionaceae; genus Vibrio; species Vibrio sp. 1F253. The sequence goes on from NZ_JBGONU010000063.1 coordinate 10,423, forward strand.
AAGCGTCCTGACCGTGCAACTCTAGTTTATTCCCAACGTTGTCGCGAAGCCTACAAAGGCACGCCAATCGTTCTTGGTGGTATCGAAGCAAGTTTGCGCCGTGTGGCTCACTACGACTACTGGTCAGATAAAGTTCGTCGCTCTGTATTGTTTGACGCAAAAGCAGATATTCTTCTTTTTGGTAACGCTGAGCGTGCACTGGTTGAAGTGGCACACCGCATTGCCGATGGCGAAGACATGTCTACGCTGACCAATATCCGCGGTACTGCTATCAATCTTCCTGCTGCCCCAGAAGGCTTCAAGATCATTGACTCTTCTCGTATCGAAAAGCCGAACAAAGCGTACGTTCCTGTTAACCCTTACGAAGTTGAAACCCAGTGTGATACTAAGAAAGACGAAAAAGAAGAAGTAAAAGCGCAACCTATTACTATTCGTCCTTCTCGTCACGACGCAAAAACAACCGCGGTTCGTATCCCAGGTTACGAAAAGCTAAACAATGACCGTATTCTTTACGCTCACGCTAGCCGTATTCTGCACCTTGAGACAAACCCGTACTCAGGTCGAGCTCTGATTCAACGTCACGGTGATCGCGAACTTTGGGTTAACCAAGCGCCGATTCCATTGGCCACAGAAGAGATGGACTACGTGTTTGGCCTTGCTTATAAGCGTGTTCCGCACCCTATGTACGGCAAAGCGAAAATCCCTGCATACGACATGATCAAAACCTCGGTTAACATCATGCGTGGTTGTTTTGGTGGCTGTTCTTTCTGTTCAATCACAGAGCACGAAGGTCGTATCATTCAGAACCGCTCGAAAGAATCTATCTTGGATGAAATCGAAGACATTAAAGATAAAGTGCCGGGCTTCACAGGTACTATTTCTGATTTGGGCGGCCCAACGGCGAACATGTACCGTTTAGGTTGTTCAGATCCTAAAGCAGAAATTAACTGTCGTCGTCCATCATGCGTGTTCCCGAAAATCTGTGAAAAGCTAAACACAGACCATCAACACACCATCGACCTGTACCGCTCTGCGAGAAAAGTACCGGGCGTTAAGAAGATCATGATCGCTTCTGGTGTACGTTACGACTTAGCAATTGAATCTCCAGAATACGTGCGTGAGCTTGTGACTCACCACGTTGGTGGTTACTTGAAGATTGCTCCAGAGCATACTGAAAAAGGCCCACTGGATCTGATGATGAAGCCGGGCATGGGCACGTACGATCGTTTCAAAGAGATGTTCGAGAAATACAGCGCTGAAGCCGGTAAGAAACAGTACCTAATTCCTTACTTCATCTCTGCTCACCCGGGCACAGAAGATGAAGACATGCTAAACCTTGCAATGTGGCTGAAAAAGCACAACTACGAGTGTGACCAAGTACAGAACTTCTATCCATCGCCGATGTGTAATGCAACGTCGATGTACTACTCAGAGACCAACCCTCTGAAACGCGTGAAATATAAGAAGCGTGAAGATGTTCCTGTACCGAAAGGTGATCGTCAACGTCGTCTGCATAAAGCGCTGCTTCGTTACCACGATCCTGAAAACTGGAAGATCATCCGTGAAGCGCTGATCAGCATGGGTAAAAAGCACCTAATTGGTGACAAAGCAAACTGTCTAGTACCAGAAGAAGATTTTGAAGCTCAGACACCGGCGCAGCGTCGTAAGTCTGGTCGTCACGGCTCACAGCGCTTTGCGACTAAGCACAGTAAGTCTCAACCAGGTCTTGGTGGCGAAAGCCCACGTAACCATTCTAAGCCTGGCGGCAATAAGCCAAAACCGGGCGGTAAGAAGCCAACGGGTAGCCAAGGTAATGGCAATCAGGGCAACGGAAAGCAGAACGGCAATGGTAACGCGCATAAACCAGCGACGGGCTTCATCAAAAAAGCCCCTGCTAGTCAGCAATCTCAAGGCAATGGCGGCGGGAATGGCAAGCCAAACCGTAACAAAGCGGGTAATGGTCAAGGTGGTAAACCTGCGAGTAACGGAAAGAATCGCCAGCGCGCAACACAGCGTTAATATAGCGACCCCATTTACTTGGTTATCATAAAAATACAAAGCGCAGCTATTTAGCTGCGCTTTTTTGTGTCTGTTACTAATGAACTACCCAAAAGTTTCACTTGGTTATGTGATTACAAGGGATTCTAACGGGTAAAGACCCAATACTGACTAAACAAATAGTTAGTGACCATGCCCACCAAGATACCAACCGCCATGGCAATAAATACTGCCCCAGTAAACGCAGGCAGCAATTCCGTCATCAGCTTAAAGCACAGCAAATTAGGTACCGCTGATATTGATGCGGTAAACATAAACTTTTGCCACTGAATCAGCTTCTCAGACCAATGACCTCGCCCTTTATATTCAAAAGTCAGTATACGATTACCCAACCATGTCGTCGTTGCAGCAGCAATAAAGGAGCTAATTCGCGCCATCATTAAAGGCAGCCCAACAACATAATGCAGCAATGCAAAAACCAAACAATCAACAACAAACCCACCAACACCAACCACAGCAAATCGAACCATCTTGTGGTGGGACTGTAGTCTTTGGCTATGTGATTGAAGCTTGTCATTGAACATTCGTAGCCTTGAGTTAACGCTGAACATCATTTTCACTTTCAATATGATTCAACGAAAAATTTGGTGTGTTGCTCTGGTGATGGCAGCTGAACAGAGCACGCTTAATCTTGAGCGTCGGTTCCAAAATACACGTTAATGCGTTCTCTTTGATCTTAATTTCCACTTCCGCTTTATGGCCGATCAAATAGAATTTATCGATGCCATTTAGTTGCTCGATATCAAGAAGCTTTTTCGCTTGCCCATGACTGTAAAATTGCCCTGAGAATGGTCTTTTACCCACATAAAAACTTGGCGCAGAATTCGTAATCTGTTCAAAAATAATACGGTCACTTTTCTCGTTCGCCTTCCCTAAGTTCAGGTAAACCATCGCAATCATTAACAGCACAGGTAGCACCAAAGCCACACTCGAAAACCACTTCTTATCTTTTTCCACCACAAGTATAGCAACCAGCATCCCAAGGGCTGGAATCCCCGGCAGTACGTACGCAGGGAGAATATTGCCCGCCATAGTGAAAAGAATCAGTGGCGAAATCAACCAACAGACAAGGAATGAAAACAACCCACGATTCTCAGCGTTAATTTCCGCAATTTTCTTGCGACGAGCGAAAGTTAAAATAGGTAATACAATCGACCACGGCGCAGCGGCCTGAATCCAAAACACCCAGATCATGCCTCTGGTTTCATCATGAGCAGAACCGTATAAGTCGCCCTCCCAACCACTCACAACAAAACGCTTAAAGTGTTCGCCAACAATAAAATAATCAATAAAGCCCGGAGTAGCCATTTCAGCCATAATGTACCAAGGCAAGGCAATCGCCAGCATGACACCTAAACCAGACAACAGTGGAAAGCGTTGCCACAACACTTTAAAAGCCCCAAAGATACCATGTTGTAATAGCAACCAAGGGAATACTGCGATACCCATGATCACAATCGCAACAGGACCTTTTGCAAGCAAGCCCAACGCCAAGCCTACAAATCCAACGTAACCCCAGGTTTTGTTGGTTCTCTCACTTCCTTCGCCTTTACAATCTTCTCCACCGAGCCAACATAAGTAAAAGCCCAGCATCGCGATGGTCATGGCTAACGTTAGCGCCATGTCGGTCATCACAGCACCCGCGGCGATAGAGAAAATCCCACATGTTGCCAATACAACAGCCGCCACTAAGGCACTTTGTCCCGTACGCTTCGCCAGATACGCGACCAATAGAATCGTCGCGAAACCAGCTAACCAATGCGGAGCACGCACAGCAAACTCACTCAAGCCGAACAACTCAATACCAGCAGCACTCATCCATGTGAACAACGGTGGCTTACCCCAAAAAGGAATACCGTAATCAAACTGAGGGGTTAACCAATTGCCAGTTTCTACCATCAAGCGAGCCATTTCTCCATAGCGCGCTTCAGTGGTGTCCATTAACGGATAAGTCGCCAAAGATAAAAGCCTTAAAACTAGTGCAAAAGCCAACAAATACCATAGATGCGTTCTGTTCAGACTCATGCTGATTCCTCTAATTTAAAATGTGTTTTCAATGCGGGTGTATCAACGACCGATTGAATCAGATAAAGAGGGCGATTCTTGGTTTCGATGAAAATACGACCTATGTACTCCCCCATTAAACCAATACTCAACAGTTGGATTCCGCCAAGTGCAAGTTGCACGACCATCATTGACGGATAACCCGTAATTGGCTCGCCAAACATCATGGTTTTGAATACGATGAAGACGCCATATACAAAAGCAGTAAGAGCCACTAAACCACCAACGGCCGTCGCAATACGCAGAGGTCGGATAGAGAACGAGGTAATCCCATCCATCGCCAAACCGATTAACTTGAGGTAGTTCCACTTGGTCTCACCACAGAAGCGAGCATCACGCTTAAATTGGAGTGTCGCTTGTCGGAAACCCGGCCATGAAAAAATGCCTTTCATGTAGCGGTTACGTTCTGGAAGCTGATTGATATGGTCGACAACCTCTCGGCTTAACAGTCGAAAATCACCCACATTCTCAGGAACATCAATCTTCGCAGCCACGTTCATGACTTTGTAAAAGCTCGCTGCTGAAAACTTCTTAAACCATGTTTCACCATCACGCTGGCTGCGCTGCATATTGACGACGTCATAACCTTCGCGCCACTTGGCAATCATTTGCGGGATAAGCTCAGGTGGATCTTGTAAGTCAGCGTCTAGCAAAATCACCGCTTGTCCACGACAGTGCTCAAGGCCTGCGCTCATCGCTGATTCTTTGCCAAAATTACGGCTTAAACCGATAACAGAAATTGAGCTATTGATTGAAGTGAATGAACTCACCAACTCCAAGCTGCTGTCTTTGCTACCGTCGTCGACATAAACGATTTCACTCTTGATGGGCAAGCTATCAAGCACCTTGGTAAGGCGAGAGTGGAACTCTTCCAATACCTCTTGTTCATCGTAAAAAGGCACAATGATAGACAGAGAAACCGCAGGGTTGATCTGCGATGTAGATATCTTAGGGCGGCTTATATGAAGTTCAGACATAATACGTTCTTCTATTTTTTAATCTGAATCCAATCTACCCTCCCATAAGTGAAAGTTATGTTATTGACATATTTTTCACGCTCACTCAGGATAATGTTACCGTCTATTTCTGTATGAGAATCAAAATGAAACGAGTTCTATTAGTCGAAGATAACCGTGAAATCGCAGGTGTCTTGTTTGATTATTTTGAGTGTATTGGTATGGAACTCGATTATGCGGACAACGGCGAACTCGGCCTGCAACTCGCGTTGGAAAACTCATTTGATATCATCATATTGGATCTGATGTTGCCAAGAATGGACGGCCTCACGGTTTGTAATAAATTGCGAGACCAAGGCAACGCGACACCTATTTTGATGCTGACCGCGCTAGATAGCCGCGATGATATGTTGAAAGGGTTTGAGCATGGTGCCGATGACTATCTAACCAAGCCTTTTGATTTGGATATTTTAGAAGCAAGAATGAACGCACTAGTTCGTCGTTACCGCGGAAAAGTAGCCTCTTCAAAACTTCAGTTCGGTGAACTCACCATCGACCAAAAAACCCGTAAAGCTTACCGCCAAGATAAGCATCTTGCGCTAAACCCAACCACTTACACCATACTTGAGATGCTCTGCCAAAACGCACCGGAAGTGGTGACTCGTGAAGATATCTCCTACAAATTATGGGAAGAAGATGAACCCAATAATGATGTGCTGCGCAGTCACATCTATCAATTACGAAATCAACTCGACAAGCCTTTTGACAGTCAAATGTTGATTACGGTTCCTAAAATAGGATTCCGCTTGGAGTCATCGAATTGATTTCCAACTTTCTGACAAGCACTAAAACCCTCACCGGCCGCTTAGCTGTTTTCTTTGGGCTAATGGCCGTGATTGTGTCTGCGTTCGTCTATGTCGTTTTTATTGTCGCGCTCTACATGTCTGAAGACCGGGTCGGTGAAAGACGCATCTTGATTGACCGCAATTACGCCGTCGAGCTATTTCAAGCCGGAGAAAGTGGTGAGTTAAGAATTGATGATCTGACAGTCGCCTATAACGACCCGTCATTCGTACCTCCCGAATATTATAAGCTCATTGCAAATAAAGAGAGCTTTCTCGGAGAGATCGGCGAAGAGCCAGAGTCAAGAATGGTCTATGTTGGCGAGTATTCTGACAAAGGAAAAACCCACCCAATAATCCTACTTTCCGAAATAGACCGTGTTGAATTTGCTATTTCTGAACTTGTGTACGCGACCGCCTTCGTGCTCACGTTACTTTCTATCTTAATTTTTAGTTTTGGTGCTCTGCTCTATCGACTGTCAAAACGACTGATTGAACCATTCAACTCTCTGTCTGAGCAACTTGAGTCGAACAAACTCAACCTCAACGAAGAGTTCGGTGTGAGTGATGATGCGGCAGTTGAATTTCGTCAGCTAACCGATCAACTGAATCAGTATCGTCGAGAAATCAATTCCTTGGTCAAGCGTGAACAAGCCTTTGCTCGATACTCAAGCCATGAGTTAAGAACACCACTAACCGTTGCTCGTGGTGCGAATAAATTGCTATTAAGAAGCGAAACAACCGAGTTTCAATCTCGGCAGGTTGAACGCATTGATGAAGCCATTGTTCAGATGTCTGAGATGGTCGATGCCCTGCTTGGTCTAGTTCGTTACGAAAGAAACAGTGACGATGCACCGCTGCGCTTGTTCAGTCAGCAAGAATTAGAGACGATCGTTTCCAAAAACACGTTACAAGCAAATGAGAAAGCAGTCGAAATATCCCTACTCGTTCAATCTGAGCCTATAATTCAAGCCACCAGTGCGATCATGAACATGTTGGTTGGCAACTTGTTGAGAAATGCGATTGCAGCGACCAATAGTGGCACAGTGAGCATCACTCTCTCACAAGACAATCTGGTAATTGAAGACCAAGGAGAAGGCCTTCAGGAACAGTACAATCCGAATGGTCATGGATTAGGTTTATTGATTGTCGACGACTTGTGTCAGCGCTTCCATTGGGACTTTGAGTTGGTCAATCGCAACTCTGGAGGGTGTACTGCAAGAATCGCCTTTCAGACAGATTCCTCCTTATCCACATTAAAGCAAGCAAACTCGTAATACGAAGCTCAATACCCTATGAAAACTTGATTTAGTTGGTTTACAGCACTCGCTAGCTACTAGATACTCAGTAGTCCTTTTTGATTTAAAAATGCTGGCTCTTGAGTCAGCATTTTGTCTAAGTGCGATGAAACTAAATAATAGCCCTGTAACTCAGCATCAATACAACGATCACACCTTTTTCTTAAAGCGAGACGATAAGCTTCACTCCCACTTTTGCGGCAACAAAGCCAGAAAGTTCATGAAGCTACTGGAAGACGATCACCCAAACACCACCACTCTAATAAGCTATGGGTCCGCTCAAGCTAACTCCTTGTTCTCGCTAGCCGCACTTGCAAAAATCAAAGGCTGGACGCTTGAGTTTTACGTCGACCACCTTCCTCAATGGCTACAAGAACGCCCACTCGGCAACTACCGTGGCGCTATCGATCTTGGGGCTAAGGTTATTTCAGTCAAAGAAACAGGCTCTGAGCTTCATCCACAAGCGTATATTGGACAAATAAGGCAACCAGGTTCCGATTGTATTGTGTTACCTGAAGGTGGACGTTCTCAGCTTTCTGAATATGGCGTGAAGCAACTGGCGATGGAAATACTCAGCTGGACGCGCTTCGAAAACAAACACGATTTTGTGGTGGCACTACCCGCTGGTACAGGCAGTACGGCTCTGTACCTACATAAGCATTTAAAAGTACACAATATCCCGGTGTTAACCTGTGCGTGTGTAGGTGGTAATGACTATTTAACTCAGCAATTCGATGAACTTGGCGAATCCGATCACCCACAGATTTTACCGCTCAAAACCAAACACCATTTTGGTAAGTTGTATCAGCAGGATTATCAAACTTGGTTAGACCTGCAAGAGCAAACTGACATTGAGTTTGACCTGCTCTATGACCCTTTGATGTGGCAATGCTTAGTACAGTGGCAACAAGACAACCCAACTAAGACCATCATCTATATTCATCAAGGCGGCATCTTAGGCAATGAATCGATGTTGCCGCGCTATCAGCGGAAGTATCCGGAGATGAGCATTAGCAAAACCAACACATCTTGGTAATTTTTTTCCTTTATTCTCCAGTTTAGCTATTCAAGTTATAAACTGAAATCTGGCGAGAATCATCGCGTTATCTATACTTTCGATTGGAACATCAATTGTCATCGAAAGGAATCACGCATGCGAACAATCACTACGCTCGGCCTGTTTTCAGTTTTACTGCCCTTCTCTGCGATTTCAGGAGAAAACATCACTTACCAAGTCGATGGTATGGATTACGAAGGTTATTGGAGTGAAGCCAGTGACCAAGCGCCTTTAGTGCTATTAGTACACGATTGGGATGGTTTAACTGATTACGAAAAGAAACGTTCTGAGATGCTCAACGAACTCGGTTACAACGTGTTCGCCATCGACCTATTTGGTAAAGGCATTCGCCCTACCGAAGTGAAAGACAAAAAACAACACACAGGCGAGTTGTATAAAGACAGAGAAAAAATGCGTGCACTGCTTAATGCGGGAGCGATGGAAGCGAAAAGGCTTGGTGGTAACTTAGATAACAACGTGATGATGGGTTACTGTTTTGGTGGCGCAGCCGTTTTAGAAGCCGCTCGTGCTGGCATCCCATCGAAAGCTTATGTCACCTTCCATGGCGGTTTATCGACACCTAAAGGACAAGACTACTCTGAGACAAAAGCTCCAGTTGTCGTGTTCCATTGTACAGCAGACGCCATGATCTCAATGCACGACTTTGGAAGCCTCGCAGCTCAACTTGAATCAAGCAAGGTTCCGCATGAAATGATCACCTACAGTGGTGCGCCACATGCCTTTACCGTATTCGGCTCAAACAACTATCAACAAGAAGCTGACCAGAAATCGTGGGATAGATTTACCCATGTACTAGAAACCACCACCAGATAACTTTCGATACCCACCCAGAAAAAACAACCCCATTCTAAAACTTAGAATGGGGTTACTTTCACCATCACTACATCATGTTGTTACAAATAACGATGGATACTTAAGTCATCAGATTTAATATCACTGGCAGAGCCACTGACTATGCTTGCTAGGATCTTTCCTGAGCCACATGCCATTGTCCAACCTAATGTTCCATGACCTGTATTGGTAAATAAATTTTTGATAGGTGTCTTGCCGATGATAGGCGTGCCATCTGGCGTCATTGGTCTTAGCCCAGTCCAGTATTCAGCCTTAGAAAAGTCCCCCGCTTGTGGGAAAAGATCTTTTATCACCATATCAATCGTGGCTTTACGTTTTTCTAGGATTAGGTAGTCAAAACCAGCGAGTTCTGCCGTACCCGCGATACGAATACGATCATCAAATCGCGTCATCGCGACCTTGTAGGTTTCATCCATAACAGTCGAAGTCGGTGACTTATCTACATTCACGATAGGCAATGTTAGTGAATATCCTTTCACTGGGTAAACCGGTATAGACAAGTCGACTTGCTTTAATAGTTCTCGAGAATAGCTTCCTGACGCGACCACGTAAGCATCCGCTTTAAACTCGCCTTGAGTCGTTGTAATAGTCTCAATGGCTTGATTCTGATGATTCAAACTTACCACTTCAGTATCAAACACGAACCTAACACCGAGTTGCTTGGCTTTCTCAGTCAAGGTTAAACAGAACTGATGGCAATCACCGGTTTCATCATGAGGTAAGTATAAGCCGCCCACCAGCTTGTCTTTAACGTCCGCTAAACCCGACTCCACTGACAGACACTGGTCAACATCAAACAGCGAGTGTTCGATCCCACTCTCTGTTAATAGCTTCATATCCTGCTGAATAGCATCGAGTTGCTTCTCGCTTCTGAATACTTGCAAGGTGCCTTTCTGCCTGCCCTCATAAGCTAAATCTTCACTGGTTCTTAGATGAGTGAGACACTCTCGACTGAAGTTTGCCACTCTTAACATGCGTGACTTATTCATGGCGTACTTGGCTTCATTACAGTTGGCCAACATCTTAGTCGCCCAAGCAACTAATTCAGGAGAAAGTGACGGCTTCACTTTTAGAGGCGCGTGCTCTTGGGTAAGCCATTTCATTGCTTTCAACGGAATCCCCGGTGCCGCCCATGGTGAAGAATATCCGTAAGAAATTTGCCCTGCATTCGCAAAGCTGGTTTCCTTGCCACTGCTATCTTGACGATCAATAACTGTGACCGAGTGACCTTCCTTCGCCAGGTACCAAGCACTGGTTAACCCAATAACACCGCTACCAATTACAATAACTTCCATTCTCTTCTCCTAATGCCCGACAAAGCCAAAATCTGTCGAACACAGCTGTCAGTCTAAAACTCGTTTCGTTAATAATTTGTAACTTATTCCGCGCATGTTGACTTAACAATAGAGGGAGCGTTGACAAAAGCTCAATTCAACTTAAAAACGAATTCGGCAGTTTGGAACTGTGATATTGGCGGTATTTGGGAGCTTAGGAGGAGTCGCTAAGTAAATCTACTATTCTTAGATCTTGTAAGCGTCATGACTCAAGAAAGTGGCGTTTTCAAGTAAGAAATCTAACAAGGTTTCGGCCTGTAGCGTGAGTGCGCGGTCTTTTAAAGATTGAACCTTAACCGTCGCCTTCGATAGCATCTCCAACTCGGTCGCAACCACTTCAATCTGCCCTGACTTTATTTCATCGATCACAGTGAGCTTAGGCATAAAGGTGACGCCCAATCCTGCTGATACAAAGTTAGTCAGTGCGGTCACCGAATTGGTTTGAAGCTTTGGCTGCAAGGTAAGGTGGGAAATTTGTTCAGCCTGCTTTACCAGCCTCCCCATACCGGTCGAGTTATCGATCAAGGCAAGAGAAGCGTCTTGAATATCTTGCATTACCACTGGCGCTTCTTTCATCGTAAGGAAGTGCCCCTTCGGAGCAATCAATTCGAGCGGATGACTACGTTCAACGTGGGAGTGCAGCTTAGGATGTGGAGCAGAAGCATAGGTTATTGCGAAGTCTATCTGTTGATCTTCCAACATCTTGACCGCGTCCAATGCCCCAGCAATTTCAATAGAAAGGTTGATATCAGGATAACGGGTCATAAAGGTTTGCATCGGCTTTGACACCAAGTTGGTAATAAACCCTTCACCGATGGCAATACTGACACTGCCTCCTTTGAGGTTTTTAAGCTTGGCTAGTCGAGTAAGCACTGCAGCCTCTCCACGAACAATGGAACGATAGTAATGCAGCAGCTCATTACCCGCCTCAGTTAACAGTGATTGGCGGTTGTTGCGTTCCCAAACTTTCATTCCCGCTTGCGCTTCGAGCTGGGTCAGCATTCTGCTCATTGCAGCAGGGTCAACATTCATCATCTTGGATGCCTTACGCAATGAGCCATACTTAGACAACGCGTTTAAATACTCAAGAGCGCGGATATTAAAGTGATGCATTCAACTTCCTTGTGATTCGACTGACACTAGATCAAGCGTCTCACAAATTGACTGCGAACATGTATCCCATTTTATCAAGAACGTATTTACACTTACTAACTTGTGCACCGAGTCACTTCAAGACAGCTAAAGGCTCATGCTCGTTTATTCGATCTACTCTTGATAGACAGATGGAAAGAGCTTAAAGAACCTGTTTGAAACCGCTTAACGAAGCATTTTCGATGACATGGCACCTTTGAAGTTCGGCTTTCACTTGAGTAATACCAATCACAGTAAATAAGTGATCAAACATAGCGTAGGAAAAAAGCTTGAGAACAAGGCAGAATTTTTCGATAAGTAGTTATTCTACAATCAAAAATTC
>NZ_JBGONU010000064.1:0-22234 GCF_041439295.1 Vibrio sp. 1F253
TATCGCCCAAACTGGTTAAATTTTAACAGTGACAACTATCCTGCCAGAGGGGGTAGGGCTTTGCCAACCAATAGGCTGGTGCATATCAATACTTAACAACTGTCTGGCAATCAAATCATAAAGTGAGGGTAATAACTGAGAAGAATGAACTGAAGAATATTGAACAACCTGCTCTATCCTGAGCTCTCCATATTTCTTAAATAGATTCAATATGTTTCTCTGAATGGAGTTAAGACGCTCATCGCAAGCATAACGATGAATGATCCTTAAATTATCGAGCAATGGGTATATTTGAATATCATCACCTGTCAATACGTGCAGGTCTTTACCGCCGCCCAATGCTTGTTCTTTCTGAGCTCTAAACTTTTCTTTAAACTCATCTTTTTCTGCAATGCGCTTGGGCTTTATCTCATAAAATGATTGGTATGAATCTTTGTATGTGACTAAAAAATCGGGCGTATACCTATGCAGCTTACCTTCGATAAAATATTCAAAACCCATAGGCTGCGCTTCGAAAGTTATAATCTGTGGCGAAAATTCGAAGTGGAAACATGCGTCAAACTCCAAGTCGGATTCGACTGTATGGATAGAGTTCGTTTTGAGGCTGACAAAGCGTGAGATGTTTTTTACTGACGAGTTTCTAAGAATTCGTTTTTTCATAATAAAAAACCATACCTGTAGTATACTTTCTCAAGTGTTGTACACTTAACAAGCAATTTCAAGGTATGGTTGTTTTTATTTCAGCGTATAGTTTCGTAAAATCAACGTATGGTTTTTTTTACACTATTCGAACTCGTTCAGATTACTCTTTACCGAATACGTTGTTCTCTTGCTCTTGCACACGGATGAAAGTCGTACGCTTAGTTAGCTCTTTAAGCTTTGCTGCGCCTACGTATGTACAAGTTGAACGTACACCACCAAGGATGTCAGAAATCGTGTTGTGAACAGAACCACGGTATGGAAGTAAAACAGTTTTACCTTCCGCAGCACGGTACTTAGCAACACCACCTGAGTGCTTGTCCATAGCCGACTGAGATGACATGCCGTAAAATTTCATGTATTGCTTACCGTCTTGCTCTACAACTTCACCGCCTGACTCAGAGTGACCAGCTAGCATGCCGCCTAGCATTACGAAATCAGCACCGCCGCCGAACGCTTTAGATACGTCACCCGCACATGAACAGCCACCGTCACCGATGATCATGCCGCCAAGGCCGTGTGCCGCGTCGCCACACTCGATGATTGCAGAAAGTTGAGGGTAACCTACGCCTGTTTTAACACGTGTAGTACAAACAGAACCAGGGCCGATACCAACCTTAACAATGTCTGCGCCAGCTAGAATTAGCTCTTCAACCATGTCACCCGTTACAACGTTACCCGCAGAGATAACTTTAGTCGGGAATTCAGCACGTACTTTTTGTACGAACTCAACAAGGTGCTCTGAGTAGCCGTTAGCGATATCGATACAGATGAATACAAACTCTTCGCTAAGAGCCATGATCTTCTTAACTTTCTCGAACTCAGCTTCAGATGTACCCGTTGATACAAATACGTTGTTCAGAGTTTTCTTGTCTGCTGTTTTAGCGAACTCAGCCCACTGCTCTACTGTGTAGTGCTTGTGTACTGCAGTCATAACACCGTGCTCTGCTAGAGCAGCTGCCATTTCAAAGCTTGCTACCGAATCCATGTTCGCTGCAATTACTGGAGTACCAGACCATTGACGACCGCTATGCTTGAATGTACAATCGCGGGTTAATTCAACTTGAGAACGGCTTTTAAGGGTAGAACGCTTCGGACGGAAGAGTACATCTTTGAAACCTAACTTAAGTTCTTGTTCGATACGCATGGTGTTTTCCTTGATTCATAAAATTATGTGTCTCTCGCGAAATGCGTAGTAAAACCGTTGGCAGACGAGTTTACTTTTCTTCGGACACAAAAAAACCGGAGCGTTGGCAGACGCTCCGGTTTTCAGCATTATAGGTCGTGATTTAGTAACAGCAAGTCTGATATTTCACTTTTTTTTATGCTATCCTCTCAAAGATTCCATATCCGCTAAAACTTCCTCAGTTACACTTTCCAACTAAATTCTTATTAATTAATAACTTAGCGAACCATTCGCGCAAACGCTGTTGGTTTATTGCGCAATCGTTTTCCTTCATATTTCACGCAATATCGCCCTCATAATGCAAATATGTGAAGAAAGTGCCTCAAAATCACATAAAAACCACACTTTCCTCCAACAAAAAAATGCCTTTTTTCTTAAATAAATTCGATTATTTTCCAATTTTTATCTGTTTTTGACCAAATTGGCTAATCTCGTGACGTTTCTGTTTTGCAGTCACTTAGAAAAGTGGAGTGAAAAGGACTCAATCTAGAGACCAATATTCACTTGGGTTTGAGAGTCGAACCCTCGCACTCCATTAAATGAAGCTTTCAAGCTTAGACTTTATAAATCCAATTTCTATTCACCCATAGCATTACCGTTCCAAAAGCACGTTTCGTGGCTGCCCTTTCGTTCATTTAACCTAGAAGACTCTGCAAAGCGCTCAGAAAAAGAGGATTGGTTGACGTGAAAAACTGGGGAAAAGATAAGATTTGAAGAATAGAAAGCAAAAAATGGCTAAGGTAATTAACCTTAGCCATTTTTATTCGATGTTTTGAATTGTTCTTTACAAGCTATGAGTATCGAATTAAGACAGGTGCTAATTCTTTTGAGCGCTTAACGCTTCTGCAGTCGCATCTTGAATCGACAAGAACAATGACGTGATTTGTCCAGTAGGCGAACGCATCGGGTTTAGCGTCACGTTCTGGTACATGAAATCAGCTTGTTGAGTAACAGGGCGAACATTACGGCACTTGAACAGGTAAGGTCTTTGTGGCCATGTAATAAAGCTGCGACAACCTAAATCATAGACTGGCTTGGTTTTCAGCCTAAACCACTCTTCTGGGATTTCAGGGAATAACTCAAAGATCGACTTACCGATAGCATCATGTGATTGCTTACCGCTATGGTGAGTCATGAAGCCATTCCAAACTTGCACCTCAAAATCGCGATTAACAACCACCAGCCCCATGTCGACGTTCTGAACCATGTCCACCATCCAGTGGAACTGTTCAAATTCAGCAGGAAGATTCAACATATTAAAACTCCTCCATTAGGTAGGCCAATTTATTATCTAGAAGTGGCAAAGATTCATCAACAAACATGAATAGAAGGTCACAACGGATTGAAGTGCCATCTATGTTATAGCTGACTTCGAAAGTCATCGTTTTCTTGAATGAGCCGCCGGTATTTTCAATAACGGAATCGATTGAGATGTGTTGACCCAGCAACACCGGAGAGCTCTGGAAGAAACGAACTTCTGACTGCTCACCTAACCCATTCAGGAATGAACCCACAAGGATATTAGACACATCCATCAACAGCTCTAATTCTTCTAACTGTTCGCTTTCTGTTGGCACCTTCATGAGCTTTTTAAGATCGCTCACACTGGAATCACTCAGCAAGACTAACGCTTCACCTGCAATACCTTCTCCACTAAAGCCTTGGCAAACACCCGACACTTGGTCGTTGTCTGCTAAGTCGCGAAGTGCCATGTGCAATTCACTCACTTCCAAAATATTCACGTTCGGTAGTGGTAAATGGACAAATACATCAAAATGGCGCGCCAGTGCATCGGCGGCGCGGCCGATTGCTACGTTCGCCACTTCCATGTAGATATCGCGTCTGCGTAGTATTGGAAGATCTAAAGCGGTAGGGGTAACCACCTGAGGCTGCGTTGGCGGCTCAACAAGTTCACGTAAAATGCCTTTTAACGCTTCTTTATCGATCGGTTTTTGTAAAAACGCTTTAGCACCGAGGTCCATGACCCTCTGCTGCGCTTTTGGCTGGATGTCACCGGAAACAACGACAACAGGTGTGTTATCACCTAAGCGTTGCATCTCTTCCAATGTGCCATAGCCATCTAGCTCTGGCATGGTCAAGTCGAGGAACATCAGTTTAAACTGGTTTTGAGCTAACTCTTCAAGTGCATTAAGCCCATGAACAGCAAAAGTTATATCTGCATTTAGAGAACTAGGCAGTGATCGAGCCATCTGCTTCCTTGCTAATGCAGAATCATCACATATAAGAACTGGGAACGACATAAATGCACCACCGACAAATTAAAGCTAATTTCGAGGAGTGTAACAGATCATTATCGTATCAGGTACGGGGTGAATGAATTTATATGTAGATTATTAGTCAGATTGATGGGAAAAGCGGATATTCGATTATCTCTGATTATTCTTTATGAAAAACAATATGCTACAGAGATAGTAACAAGCCATTTTATAAAGTAATTGCACTATTTTATGAAATGACTGCGATGATTTATAGAATAACAGCCTTAATAAGTAGCCTATTAAGGCTCGACTTGCCGATTCACGCACGGCCATACATGTTGAACGTCTATACGTGTTGATCGCCTACTACGCGTTTATCAGGTTGACGTTTTTATCCGTTTTACATAATGAGTACAAGGGAGCTAAAACTGATATGTAGGCCATAGAATCAGTAATGCGAAACGAATAACCACAGCAAACACCAGTAAAGCGATGCCCAGACGGTACCATTTGTATTCCGCAATATTCATTGGGATACGCTTATAAAACATAGTAATCACGCCTTTCCAATCACTACTGCGTCTTCCGTACTGCATCATGCTCGTCAAAACAAACAGAGCGCCAAGTACTAGCATTCCTTTCTCAGCCCAAAACAATCCAACTTCCATTTGCATTTTCCTTGATAAAACGATGAGCGACTTAAATCATTCTAGCCACCTTTGCTTACGGTTTCTGTAAGACCAAGGTCTAAATTACGAAGTACGCAATTCAGGGCTTTTAGCTTATAGCTTATAGCTTATAGCTTATAGCTTATAGCTTATAGCCCATTGTTGGTAATTAGAAACTGGTAACTGGTCATTGATAGTTCTTGGTCAGCATTACAAAGTTTATCGTTCAAGGTTCCGTGGTAAAAGCGAGCATCACAAGCAGATCACGAATAAGCATGAGTCGAGAGATCCGGAGACTTACTGTTCTTTTGAATGACACGCATCAGCTGGATAAGCAGCAGAATACCTGTCACACCTAAACCAACACCGATTCCGCCCCAGATCCCTGCCAATTCAAACTTAGACATCAAATACCAAGCCGCTGGCAAACCAAATACCCAGTAACCAATGGCTGTCATTACGGTTGGCATTGAGACAATCTTCATCCCTCTCAACAGGTTAATCGCCAATAACTGCCAAGCGTCTACAATAAAGCACAACGCAACCACCCAAATAACAGAGGCCAATAGCGAAGTCATTGCGCCCGTACCATCGTCTAACTTGAAGATAGACGCGATCATTTCTGGCCAGATGATGAACACGGCAGATAAGGCTACGCTCAACACCGACACCAATATAAAGCTTAGAATCGAGGTTCTTTTGATGCCTTCGTAGTTACCCGCACCGAAATCACGGCCAACCAAAATCGCCGCAGCTTGTGAGAAACCGAAATTGAAGTTCCAAGTAAAGCTTAAGCATTGCAGTAGGATTTGGTGCAGTGCTAGAGAAGCAATACTGATCGTCCCCGCCATCAGAGTTCCGCCGTATATCAAGCCATGTTCAAGTAATGCAGCGAGCCCAATAGGCAAACCCATCATCAAAAGCGGGCTCATTAACTTGATTGAATACTCTTCTGTGTTTAACCAAGGGGCGAACTGCTTAAACTCGTCACGCTTGAATACCCACACCGTGTATCCAAGCATCACGATAAAGGCCGCGATAGCCGTGCCTAACCCAAGACCCGTTAAGCCCATGTCTAATTGGAAGGTTAGGAAGTAGCTCACTGGCACATTCAGAATTACGGTGATGATAGACATCACCAGAATAGAGCGCACATTACCAAACGCACTGGTTAATCCACGCAGTACCAACAAAATAAGCGAAGGCAGCATCACCCATTTCAAGGCATGCACATATTCCATTGCTAAAGTAATCACTTCTTGGGGCTGTTTTGCTGCCTCTAATACCAACGGAGCAAACCAAAAGCTGGCCATTAAGGTCACACTCAACACAAATGCCAACATTGTTGCGCCTTTAACGGCTAATCTAATTTGTGTGTTACCAAACTCAGGGCGAGCCACTCGCTGACCGTAAGCGATCGCAATCAAGTTCGCGACACAACCCACGGTGCTGCTCGCAATAATAAAGATGAAAAAGTAGATAGAGGCGCCTAAGCCACCAGCCGCAAGGGCTGACACACTGATACGCGACATCATCCAAACATCAGTAAGGACTAAAGCCATAGAGATCAGCTGTGAAATGATCAAAGGGAATGCGAGTGTGAGTATTTTTTTCATGAGCGCCTCAGGTAATTTCGCCCAAAATACGATCGATGAGGCTGGCGTTCAATTGATAAATTTGCGACTCTAACATTCCATAAACTCATGCGAACGAATTATGACCCCATATCCTAGCTTGCCGTCATCCCATAATGGCTTAAAAGCCTTCGAAGCTGCTGCAAGGCTGATGAGCTTTACTCTGGCCGCCGATGAGCTGCATGTGACACAAAGTGCGATCAGCCGTCAGATCAAACAGCTTGAAGATGAGTTAAACGCATCATTGGTTATTCGTAAGCATCGAGCGATTGAATTAACAGAACAAGGTCACGATTTGTACGTGGCTTTACGTGAAAGCTACGCCAATGTCGAAACGGTTATTGCTTCTTGGGGCGAGCCAAAGCAGAAACGTATTGTGATCAAAGCGACTTTGAGTTTCGCGACGCGCGTATTGATCTCTAAAGTCCGGGAATTAAACGAGCGTTATCAAGATTATGAAATCGTCATTGTGCCTGTGATTGAGGAAGACGAATCGATCAACAGCAGCGAATATGACCTACTGATCTTTCACACGCGCTTCAAAAAACGCTATGACAAGGCACCTAACATCACCTTCTTACGTGAAGAGTTTATGGCGCCGGTCTGTTCTACTAGTTTAACGAATTCTGCTAGCTTAGGTAATTCTACCAACTTAACGAACAAAGATACTGACCTCGATTCGATATTAACCTTACCAAGGCTCCACCCAACCTTAGATCATCACGACTGGAAAGTGTGGCTGGCTGATGTCGAGTTCCCGCCGAAAAAGCCCGTTAGAAATACCAGCTTCTTGTCTTTGGATATGGCACTCAGTGCCTGCTTGTCAGGTGAAGGCGTCACGGTGACGGATTTGCTGTTGGTTTTGCAGGATCTACAACGGGGCTTCTTGTACTGCCCTAAGGATGCAAAGATTCAACACAGTGCTTGGACTTACTTCATGCACCAACGTACACACACGCCTATCATCAATGACCTTATTGAATGGCTGAGGGAAGAGACAGCCAAAGAGATCGAGTTGCTGAAATCACTCGCACAGCAATATCAATGGTTTGGTGTAATAGAGCAAGACAAAGGCTTTGATCGACTCTCTTAAATTAAGCTATGATTCCCCTTCCCTCACCCGATTGATATTTTTATGCCTTCTTTCTCTGTTTCAATGATCCCTGTTGGGGTTAGGTTCATGATTCTCTCCGCTTTTGGGTTCGCACTGATGTCTGCTTGTGTGAAATACATCAGCAACTACGGGATACCTGTCTTTGAAATCGTTGCAGCAAGGGCTTTGGTCTCTTTGAGCATCAGCTATATCGATGTGAAACGAAAAGGCATTTCGATCTGGGGTAATAACAAACCACTCTTGTTTGTGCGTGGTGCTGTCGGTACTGCGGCGTTAATGTGTGTTTACTACGCCGTCACCACCTTGCCACTAGCAGAAGCGACCATTCTACAATACGTACATCCCGTGTTTACCGCGTTGCTTGGCGTGTTGTTCTTAAAAGAGCGCGTGCAAAAGTCGACCATGATCTGCATTGCATTCTGCCTCGCGGGATTGCTGGTGATGGTACAACCAAGCATGAACAGTGGCGCAAATAGTGAGTTACCCATGTTCAGCATTATGGTGGCGTTATTGGGCGCGTTTGGTAGCTCAATTGCTTATGTGATTGTGAGAAAGCTTAGCCAAACTGAAGATAGCTCGGTGATCATCTTCTATTTCCCGCTGGTTGCTCTTCCAATCTCAACAGCCCTGATCTGGAACGACTTTGTATGGCCAAGCTTATTCTTAACCATTATGTTGGTTCTGGTCGGGATTTTCACTCAGATAGGCCAATACGGTTTAACCAAGGCGATGCAAACTCAAGCTGCCGGTAAAGCTTCAGCTTACTCATACGTTCAAATCGTATTCTCAGCGTTGTTAGGCGTGTGGATCTTCAATGAGATTCCATCCGTTTGGACTTACCTAGGTGGTGGCCTGATCGTAACAGGTGCCTTGATCAATGTGTTTGGCAAACAACTGTTAGTACCGTTTAAAGCTAAGTAGCTAAGTAAGCGACTAAGCGACTAAGCGACTAAGCGACTAAGCGACTAAGCGACTAGCAGAGTAAATATCAGCTAGCCAATCAGCTAATAGATATAAAAAGGGCATTGCGGAATATTCCACAATGCCCTTTTCTGTAAGTCTTCCTAGCACCCTTTCTTAGACGTTTTATTTCGAACAATCTCGCTCTAGCACACCAACTCGATTACGAGTTCTACTACGTGGCATTGCGCAGCTTGGGATCATCACTCAAGTACTCTACAAATTCGATTTCAAAGCCCGCCGGATCCACAAAGTAAACGTTTTTGCGATAAGGTTCTTCAGCGCCGGGTTTAGCAATCGGGAAGCCCGCATCGATAAGGCGTTGAGTGACGCTCTCAATGTTATTGGTCACATAAGCGAAGTGCGCGAGGCCAACCGAATGCCCAGCCAAATCTCTGTTTTCTCCTTCGCCGTGATCGCTCAACGCGATGTATTGGTATTCATCACCAAAATGTAGCCAGTTACGTGGCTTGCCAGACCATTCGCCTTGCCCTTCATCACGCACATACCAGTGAGGGAAAGCTGCTTTATAGAAAGTCAGCATCTCTGGGATATTTTTAACCACTAAATTTACATGTTCAAGTTGGATCATTCTTCTCTCCTTAAAGTATTCTCTTAAGCAACGTTGCATATCCTAATACCTCAAGTTAAGTTGAGGTAAAGGGCTAATTTGCATTTATTTCGAGAACGTCTTTAGAGCCCAAGTTGTTCTATTTATCACTAAATACAAACTGTAAGTTTAGACGACCTAATCCAATGTAACTCTCTTGCCTCGTATTATGTTCTTTGTACTTAATACCAGTCAAAGTAAGTAAGTGTTCTATCCAAACTACACCTCCCACAAAGTGAACCGATGAAATGGATGTTGTATACAGGCCTCCCCTCAGTGATCGCAATGCAGAACCAAACCGTAGTTAATTGAAATACAAGCACTTAGTTTTTTTTAGTCGACTGCGTAGCGGGAGTGATACATGGACAGCAGAATTACCATCAAAGAATTTCTCAGAGTGTTCGATTACCTTCGTTCAACGGGCGAACAGCTGGACAATAAATATCAATTAGGTGAGATGTTTGCTTGGCACGATTACGACGGTTACACCTGTTGGCTAAGCTACAGAGACGTTACGGTAACCCTGATGTTCCACGGTTCATTAAAAATCGAATACGACAAAACGTCGAATTATGAAGACTTCATCAACCATTGTCTGACTATGCTTGCTACAGAGCCTTCTCCGTAAGTACGAAAGGTCAACACGCCCTAATAACTAATGGAGAAAATCATGCACGAAACTGACTTTAAAACGCACTTACTGCCTAAACGAATCACTTCTTTGTGCCTAATACTCAGCCTTTCTTTTTTATGGTCTCAAGTATCTGTAGCAGGAATAGATATGATTGATTTTACACAAGCGAACGAACAGAAGAATTGGACAGCGACCAACGACAATGTGATGGGCGGCATCTCAACAGGCGGTCTTATTCATGATGGCGAGACGAGTCAATTTAAGGGCGAACTATCGTTAGAGAACAATGGTGGCTTCAGTTCAATCAATCGCTCTGTTAAAACACTAAGCTCTGAAACGGACAGCTTAGATTTGACGTTTGTGGGTGATGGTCGTACTTACCAATTAAGGTTCACAACGTGGATAGATGGAAACAGGACCAACTACAAGCACAACTTTGAGACAATTAAAGGTGAACAACTCAAGAAAGCCTTCCGACTAAAGGACTTTCAAGCGGTGTTTAGAGGTCGGTTACTCAACGGAGCTCCGGCGCTTAAAGCTCAACACATTAAACAGATCGGCTTTTTGATTGCGGACAAACAGCCTCTGCCCTTCGAGCTAAACTTACTTCAGATTCAATTCAAAACCTCGCAAGAAACGGAGTAACGCTTTGTTGGAATAAGGTAAAGCCTGAATAAACCACAGACGAACAAAAGCCCCTGATATCTTACCGATTCGCGATAGATATCAGGGGCTTTCTATTCAAGTGTTCAAAAGATCAATGCTTCAAACCGTCAAAGATCTAAATCATTAACTATTAATATTTAATGGCTGTTTTTCCAATCGACGTACTGCTTTCAATACGTTGGTGCGCATCTTTCAGAGTCTCAACACTAAAACCATTCAACGTCGTCGTTAGTGTCGATTTAATGCGGCCTGCATCAATCAAGTTCGCAGCTTGGAATAAGATGTCCTGTTGCTTCTGGATATCGTCTGTGTTGAACAGTGAACGGGTAAACATCAGCTCCCACACAAAACCTACAGACTTACCTTGAAGCGCCGACAGATCAATTCCACCATCGAACTCCACAATCGAACTGATCATGCCTTGTGGTGCAATCAGCTCCACCATCGATTCCCAGTGCCCTTTAGTATCCGCAACATTAAAAATGTAATCGACATGCTGGATGCCTTGCTCACGTACAGACTCAACCAAGTTACGGTGATTCACCACATGGTCTGCACCCATATCCCTTACCCACTGCTCGGTTTCAGGTCTTGAAGCCGTCGCAATGACAGTCAGGTTAGTCAGTTGGCTCGCCAATTGAATAGTGATTGAACCTACGCCACCAGCGCCACCAATAATCAGAATCGACTTTTGCTCTTCAGGACGAACACGCAAGCGGTCAAACAACGCTTCCCACGCAGTGAGTGTCGCTAGCGGCATCACAGCAGCAGCTTCATCAGAAAGGCTCTTTGGTGCTTTCGCCGCAATACGGTAATCAACGGCTTGGTATTCCGCGTTAGCTCCCATGCGAGTGACGTCACCAGCGTAGTAAACACGGTCACCTAATTCAAAACCTTCAACGCCTGTACCTTTACCGACAACTTCACCGACTGCGTCATAGCCCAGCACTTTAGGTTGTTCGAGTGTTTTATCCTTAGCACTACGAATACGAATTTTTACGTCAGCAGGGTTGATAGCAGTCGCGCTCACTTTTACCAGCAAGTCATTATTTTTTAGTTCTGGCAGACTCGTTTCAAACTCAAATAAACTGTCTTGCTCTGTAATCGCAAATGACTGAGTAAATCCAATAGCTTTCATTTTTGACGGTACTGACATTGTGCTTTCTCCTTGAATTAGACGAGTTAATCTTAGTCAATTCTCACTCTAGATAAACCGTCTAACATTTGAATAATTTTCAAATATATTTTGATAATTAAGCGTATAAAGTTAGCTTAGAAGAGGTAAATAAGGGTTAACCCGCTTTGTGATTAGCAAAGATTTCAATACAATGTTTAGAACATTATCAAACACAGGTAGATAAGATGCTTCTTGAAGACTTACAGGTCATTTTAAAAGTGGCGGAGTTTCGCAGCATCACCGCAGCAGCCACCACCCTAGACATGCGTACTGCAACCGCGAGTGCTGCCGTCAAACGAGTTGAAGCCGCACTAGGCGCTGAACTGTTTGTAAGAACTACTCGCCATTTAAGGCTCTCTTCAGCAGGCGAACGCTATTTACCTGAGTGTGAACAGGCCTTGAAAATATTAGAGCAAGCCAAGCTCAGCATGCGCGAAGAGCTTGGTATTCTCGATGGAGAAATCCGCATTGCGCTTTCATCGGATCTAGGCCGCAACCTCATCACACCTTGGTTAGACGTGTTCTTGCTTGAATACCCTAAAGCATCACTTAGAACGAGCATCAGTGACAGTAATATCGATTTTTACCGTGATTCTGTTGATATGGCGCTACGTTACGGCTCTCCGACTGACGCCAACATGTATGGTTTCAAGATCTGCGATGTGCCGAGAATATTGTGTGCGGCTCCTGAGTATTTGGCTGAAATGGGAACACCAAAACACCCGAATGACTTAGCTCAGCATAATGGTTTGCTTTATCAGCTACATGATATGTTGCAAGACGAATGGGTGTTTAACGATGGTAAGCAGGATCACAAAGTGAAGCTGAAAGGGAATCGTGCATCGAACGATGCTGACCTTGTTAGACGTTGGTGTGTTGCCGGTAAAGGCGTGGCGATAAAGTCTTGTTTAGATATGTCGAAGCATTTGCTTTCGGGCGAAGTGGTTAAAGTTATGCCTGAATTTAAACCAACACCAACCGAGTTGTGGTTAGTCTGCCCTAGTCGTCAATCCATCACACCAACGGTTCGCTTATTAAGAGATTTATTCCGCGAGAAAACCGCGGAGATCCTTTCTCAATTGGGAGGCCAAGGTATTCTAGAAAATAAAGCATCATAGGATCTAATGCTGCTTAGAGATAAGATGTAGAGATACAAAAAAGGCGTTAGTGAACTTTGAAGCCACTAACGCCTTTCTTCATTTGAACATCACACTGTATTAATGGATGTATCTACATTAATACTAATACTTTAATACGAGTGCTTAGTTTGACTCTTCTTCAACATCGCAATCAGCACAGCACTGAAGAGCAATTTCATGTTCGAAGGTGATTGTATCTTGGCCTTCTTCTAGAAGTTCTGCAATTTCATCCGCGACTTCTTGCTCATCATCAGCTTCAATTCCGCTCGCTAACTCTTCTTCTGAATAACCGAAGAAATTCAGTAATAGATACTCGCGAGCTTCGTCTTTGGTACAAACCACATTTGCTGAAAGATCAGGCGTAACTTCACCTTCCGCAAGTGTCTTTGTCACTTGCTCTAGAGCAGTATCTTTCATCGCTGGCGTTAACCAACCAAGATCAGTACTTACTGTCGTTTTTTTACAGTCGAAGCAAGGCAGTTGGTGAAAGTAGTATTGAAAGGTCGTCATAGGTAATTTCTTCTTTAAGTGTTGTATAGCGAGATTATGCGCGTTTTATAGCAAAATACTATCTCAATCAACACCAAAAATTGATTCGCTCTGATTATTTTAACCAGACGCACAGCAAGCCATACTGACAACTTTAATCATCGGCTATTTGCTTAAATCGCCACACACATCGGCGTATTGGATATAGGGTCACGAAATACGCTCGCTTTGAGATCAAAAACATCATTCAGCAATGTCTCGGTCATCACCTCATCGGGGGGGCCTTCAGCCACTAAACCACCCCTTTCTAAAACGATCAAATGATCGCAGTAACGGCTCGCTTGGTTCAGATCATGGAGCACAACCACCACCGTTTTTCCCTTGTCATTCATCTGCTGCATCAAGTTCATTAATTCAACTTGGTGAGACATATCAAGATAAGTGGTCGGTTCATCCAACATCACGACATCTGTGTCTTGCGCTATTATCATCGCTATCCATGCTCTTTGACGCTGCCCACCCGACAGTGACTCAATCGGTTTATCAGCAAACTCAAGTACGCCGGTATCACGCATTGCTTGTTCGACAATAGCTTGGTCTTCTTGCCCTAACCTTCCCCAATGGGACACATAAGGAGAACGGCCATATTCAACCAGTTTTCTGACCGAAATGCCTTCAGGGCTGACCAATATTTGCGGCAGAAGCGACAACGAACGCGCGAGCACTTTATCGCCATAGCTCGACAACGGTTTGTCTTCAAATAACACCTCTCCTGTCACCGGCTTATTGATCCTGACTAACGTCTTTAACAAGGTAGATTTACCACATCCATTGGGTCCAATTAAGGCTGTGATTTTTCCCTTTGGGATGGACACCGAAAGGTTCGGTATGATCGTTTGTTTGCCGTACGCGACGGAAAGATTCTGCGTTTTTAGCATGGTTACCAACCTCGATAGCGATAGAGAAGAAAGATGAAATAAGGCGCGCCAATGACAGAAGTAAGTACCCCTGCAGGCAATTCAATCGGTGGTTGTAGACCTCTTGCCAAGCCGTCGGCACAAGTAACCAAAATCGCGCCCACCAGAGCAGACGCCGGGATTAACAACTTATGATTATGCCCAAACAACAAGCGCGCTAAGTGAGGTGCTAATAAACCCACAAAACTGATCGTTCCAGCCACTGAAACGCTGACGCTGGCAAGCAACACAGCGGCCAATAGCGCAAGAGCTTGTATCTGTTTTGGCTTAGTACCCAATGTGGTGGCACTTTCCTCACCAAGCCCCATCACATCCAATCGCCAAGCAAGCCAAAATGCCATTGGCAACAACAAGAGCAACGCTCCCCAAATAAAGGGAACTTGCTGCCAATTTCGCCCCCAAAGGCTGCCAGTTAGCCATACCATCGCAGTGTTGATCTCGATGGGGTTAGTGACAAGCAAGAAGTCGATACAACTCGCCAGAAACGCACTCACTGCAATACCAATCAAGGCCAACTTGGCGGGTGTTGGCCTTGACCACCATGCCAATAGCGCAATCAACCCAGCAGCCAATACCCCACCGAACATCGCCACCACAGGCAGTACGCTAACTGCCGCATTAGGGAACCACACTAAACTCGCAGTCGCAGCAAGCCCTGCCCCGGCGCTAATGCCCATAAGATCAGGCGATGCTAACGGGTTACGTATCACGCCTTGCACTAATACGCCAGATAGCCCCAACCCTGCGCCCACGCTTATCGCGAGTAACATACGTGGTAGTCGATACTGATGGATAACAAAGTCGTCACTGGAAAAGGCGACCAAATGTTCGATGACTTGAGGAATAGAAAGTGACGCTGCACCGACAAACAAGCCCGCAGATGCCACTAATATGAGAATCCCTGATAACAAAACTATCTTAGTGTGATGGTGCATTAAGATCTCCTCGTCGCAATCAAAATAAAACAAGGTGTCCCAAGTAGGGCTGTAATAACACCAACGGGCGTTTCAGTCGGGAAAGCAATCGATCGTGACAACGCATCTGACCAAGACACTAATGCTGCACCTGCCATTGCGGAGATAGGAATCAGTAGATGGTAATTGTGCCCAACCATGGGCCGAACCAAATGAGGAACCAACAATCCTACAAAGCCAATGGGACCAGCGATAGCGACACTGGCACCCGCAAGCAACACTATAGCCAATCCACTCATGAGGCGAGTAAGCCGGATCTTACTGCCCAACCCCACAGCCACTTCTTCACCAAGCGCCAATAAGTTGAGGTTACGAGCAAGGCTAACAGCCAACACCAAACCAATCACTGCTGGCGGCCAAAGCTGTTGCCACTGTCCCTCATCCACGCTAGACAATGAACCGGTAAGCCAATGCAGCACGCTATAAGCCATATCATCAGCTAGAATCAACGCTGCTCGAGTTAACCCAATCAATAAAGCAGTAATGGCGATACCCGCTAAAACCAAACGTAACGGATGAGAACGTTCGGAGAAGAAGCCACCGAGGAGCATCACAGCACCACCGCCTAGCAATGCACCAAGAACAGCATTAAGGATCGGGTTTAAATCACTCACCACAGGTATGCCTATCGCAGCTAAAGCCATAAAACAGGCTGCGCCAGCGTTAATACCTAAAATTGATGGAGACGCAAGTGGGTTACGTGTTAATCCCTGCATCAACAGTCCGGCGACGGCTAAGCTTGCACCAATCAATAGCCCAGCGTGAGCCCTTGGAGCTCTAAGTGTCGCCAATATTTGATGAGTCATATTGCTCTCATCAAACGCAAACCAATAGTGAACTAAGTCACTCAATGTTAGGGAGAAATTCGACCAACCTAGCATCGAGGCCACGTAACCAGACATCGCCAAACACGACACTAAAGCCGTAAATAACGTGACTCGCCACGACACTAATACCGTAAGCCACGACACTATAAGCGAACGTCGCTTACCTCTAGAGAGCAACATCGAACTCATGAACGATCCAAGATCTGCTCTAGATTTTTCGCCATTTGTTCTGCGGCCAACATGCCTCGATTCAATGACCATAGTGCTGGTGACACTTCTACCACTTGTTGATTCTTCGCGGATGTTAATGCATTAAACAGTGGGTTTTTCTGCCAATCATCAACGATATTTGGATCTGAGTAAGCACCAAGGAGCAACCAGTCAGGATTCGTTTTCAACAACAACTCAAAGCTGGTTGGTAAGTACGCCTTGTCTGTCGGCTCCACTATTGGGCTAGCAATACCTAATGTGGTGAGTACACCTCCGGCATAAGAAGCAGGGCTATGTAGCCACATTCCTTTTTCCGACACAACAGCAAATTGGACAGTTTGTTTAAGCGAGAAATGACTTTTAAATTCCACCATGGCTTGTTGATGTTGGTGAATTCTTTGTTCCATTGCCGATTGCTTATCGAGGGCGATGCCGACCTTAAGCGCAGATTCCAAGTTCTCTTGATAAGTCTCTCCACGGCTTTTGAGCAGCAGAGTTGGTGCGATTCGCTGTAGATCTTGATAAACCGTACGATGACGCTCTGCATCGGCAATGATCAGGTCGGGCTTTAATACCGCAATGGCTTCTAGACTAGGCTGCGAACGCATCCCAACCGATTCCCATGGTTGCACTAATTCACGCACCGCCGGAATCACTCGCGAAGCATCATTGTCATCGGCAACACCAACCGGAGATACGCCTACCGCAGCTAACGCATCGACAAATGAGAACTCCAACACCACAACGCGTTGCGGGGTAGTCGCTATCTCAAACTGACCTTGCTCGTCTTGAATGATCCTCGTTTTTGCTGAACTGGAGAATGAGCACAAGCTTAAAGCCAACAAAGCTAAGGTTATCGCTATCCTGCTGAATAAAAAATGCCTTTTGAATGACAGCAGTCCGTTCGGCAGCAGCCATTGATTCGAAAATAAAAGCCGAGAGCTGTTTTCCATATTTACTTTTCCTTAAACACTAGAACCGTGAAAGTCGCCAATAATATTGGCGACTTATATTCGTTATTATTTTTAATCAATTACCGATTAGAACTGATAGTTCAAATCCAAAGTGTATGAACGCCCTGGCGCTGGATAGCGGCCAACCGGACTGGTATCAATACCGCGGAAGTAGTAGTCCTCAGCAAACAAATTGTTCACTGCAACATTCATACGTAACTTACTGTTTTCATCTTTATACAAGTCTGAGCCTAGGTTTAAGTTCCATACCATGTAAGCAGGTACTTTGCCTTTCGCACCCGTTGCATCTTCAGCACTGGTATTGGCATTGTCAGAATAAGACTCACTGAAATAGTAACCAGATAAGGTCGTATCTACCCTGCTAAAGGCGTAAGTCGCATCCCAGCTAAGTTGATGCTCAGATGTGTAAGGAAGTTGCTTACCTTTGTTTGCACCTTCTGCCTCTATCGTCGCATCCAAATAGTTATAACCCGCGCCTAAACTCAGAGCTTGCATAGCCTGCGGAACATAACGACCTGAGAGCTCAATACCTTGATGAAGCGTTTTACCAATATTATCAAAGGTCTGTGTTCCGCTTTGCCATTGGAGTTGGTCTTCAAAATCAATGCGGTAGAGCGCGACATTAAAGCTAGTTGAATCTTGATTGTAACGAGCACCCAACTCGTAGTTCCATGCTAGCTCACTGCCCTCTTCACCCTTGCCTCGGATGTAAGCGATTTGTGGTGCGCGCAAAGATTTCTGCGCATTGGTGTACCCAACCCATTGCTCAGTTAAATGGTATGCCACGGTTAAGCCCGGCAACCACTCGGTCACTTTGTTGTCTGTACTCTGTACTTTACCTAAATCATTAAAGGTCATATCAATCGATTCGTAACGAATACCCGGAGTAACCTTTAGCACGTCGTTAAACAGGCCAACTTCATTGCTGATGTAACCTGCGAAAGCATCGGTATTCAAGTTCCAATCACGTGGTACTTTTGTTACCCCACCAGCAATTGGCGTTTGCGTTAGCTTGTAATCGATATCTTCATTTACATAGCGAGCACCCACAATCAAGTTTTGCGTCACCGTATTACCGTCAAAGTACATCGCTAACTTAGGTTCCACACCATAAACCGCGAATTCACGTGGTGAGGTACGAATATCTGTTGATGGTAGTGCTGGATCCGCCCAATGACCACCTGCGCTATTAAAGCCCCATTGGAAGAAACGCTCAGAGTGGTGACCGAATGTCAGAACCTCTAACTCTGCGCCATCTGCAATATTCAAATCATGCAAATACTTCAGGCTCCAACGTGTTGATGTACCTTTGTATTCGTCATATGGTCGCTTCGATTGAGTACGATCTTGCTGGTAATCTTTTGGCGACAAAGCGCCCGGCATTTGGGTATCTGCATCGTAACGCTGAACGAATGCTTGTAGCTCCTGGGTATCGCTGAGTAACCATTGCAACTTCGCTTGGAAGTTTTTTACATCTGTATCTGAATGATCGCGGAAACTTTCACCTTTTAGGAAGTTACCTTCCACTTGAAGTGCCAGCGTATCGGTTAACCAACCACCCGTGCGTAGGTAAAAGTCATTAAGCGGTGTATTACCATCTTCAAATACCGTAAAACGATTACTGATTTCCGTTTGCCATTGGTGTGGAATAGGCTTAGTCACCAAGTTGATCACACCACCCACGTTGTTTGGCCCATACTGCACAGCCGCACCACCACGTACGATATCAATTCGGTCAAGCATCGATAGCGTTGCTGGGAAAATAGATTGTCCGGTATGACCATAAGGCGCAAGAGTCAGTGGTACACCATCCATTAGAAATTGAGCATGACCACTGCGGCTCGCTTTCAAGCCGCGCACCGAGATGTTAGGCAATACACCCGTGCCCGTTTCGTCTTGAACCTTAATGCCCGGTACACTTTGAAATGCTGAATCAATAGAGAGTGCGCCAGTCTTTTTAATTTGTTCGTTAGTTAGAACGGTACGCGCTCCCGGATACTCTTTCACATCTTCTAATTCTGAATTACCGATCAAGCTGCCCGTCACGACAACCGTTTCCATGGTCGTCGTTTGCGGATCAGACGCAGCGAATGCACTCATGGAAGTCACTGAAGCGATGGCTGTTGCAAGTACGGTCAAGCGCAGTTTATGTTGCGCGTGGGGTTTACCATCCAAATTCTGGTAAGGCATGAAAATCTCCTAAGTAGGCAAATTAGGGTCAAAGGCTGTGCTTTTAAGTTATACCAACGCTTTGACCCATGGGGCTAAACGACCTCAAAATGAGGCCAACTGTTCACTCACTCGTAGCGAACAAATCAATAGTTTTTTCAGTTGAAATAGCTTTTAGTCACGTACTAGCTCTTAGAAACGTAATAACGCTTAAAAATTAACGACTCTTAGAGCTGAACTCGCTTTTAGAACTGATAGCCGTAGCTGAGCATGAATTCAGCTGGCGCTCCGTAACCAATCTGGTTAGTACCCGACTTACCACTGGTTGCCCCAAGAATGTATTTCTCGCCAAGTACGTTATAAGCGTTCGCTTGAACTTTGTGACGACCCGTGGTGTACGCTGCCATCAAATCAACAGTGGTGTAATCACCTAATGCGACGGCTTCATTGTTACCTGCGTAGCGGTCCCCTACGTATTTCACACCACCGCCCAAACGCCAGTTTTCGTATAATTGGTAAGTACTCCAGAGTGAGAACAGATGATCGGATACATCATTCGGCTTTTTACCTGTATCTTTATCTTCTGCATCTAAGTAGCTATAACCAACTGAAATATCCCACAACTCTGTAATCTGACCGCGAGCTTCCAGTTCAATACCTTGGTGACGTGCTTCAATCTTATTGATAACGTCGCCATTAATATTGGTTTGTGGTTGTTCTTGATCAATTTGGAAAATAGCGGCATTGAGCATCAAAGCGTTATCGAGTAAGTAAGCTTTCGCACCCACTTCTTTTAGATCGGTATGGAAGAATTCAGCCAGTTTAGGGTTGATATAAATACCGGAGTAAGGCAATTGCCACGAACGAGCTAAGCTTGCGTATACCGACATATCGTTGTTGATACGATAGACCAAGCCACCACGGTAGCTCACTTTGTTATCATCTAGCTTCTCTTGGGCTTTCCCGGCTTTTTGCTGCTCAAGTTCCATAGAGTCATAGCGCACGTTACCTATCACCGATAGATCACCCAAGGTGTAAACGTCTTGAAGGTAAATACCCGTCGTCGTCGTTGTGTTATCACGGAAAGGTTTGAAACCCGGATCAGGTGTTGGGCCTGCTACAGGGTTGTAGATATCTTTTGGAGGTAAGGTTTCATCGCTTGCGAGCGTTAAGTCGATATTGATCTGATTATAATCCGCACCGATCATCATTTGGTTCGAATCCGTTTCCCAAACTAGCTCAGATTGAAGAGTCGTCGTGGTACGAGGGTCGTAACCGAGGTTGTTGACAGTTTGTTTAACCTCATTTCCTGTGACTGTCATTTTATCTTGGCGTGTGCCCTTTTGTTCTAACTCGATATGGTTGTATGCCGCGCGGTTTGTCCATGCCCATTCGCTATTCAAAAGCCATTCATAATTAACGCCAACACGAATGCTGTCCGACTCTTGATAATCGTTAGTGCCACCGTAGAAAGAACTCTCAGAGACATCGACAGGTTTGCCATTTTTGGATGGAACACCACGATATGGCACCAACTCTTGGTGCGCATATTCTACATCGAGATCAATGGTATGCCCCTCAGCAGGCAATACACGAATGGTCGGTGCGATAAAGAAATCATTAGAGTCGACGTGATCTACATAGGAATCAGACTGTCGACTTTCCACGTTGATACGACCACTAACCTTGTCACTAAGCGCCATCGAGCTGTCAACCTGACCAACAAAAAGATTATTGCTGCCAACACTGCCGTTGACGTTTGTGAAATTATCACCGTTAGCACGCTTGGTGACCAAATTGATGATACCGCCGGCTGAACCTCGGCCGTAAAGTGCGCCTGCAGGGCCCTTTACCACTTCGACACGTTCGATATTCGCTAGGCTTCGGTACGATTGCAGAGTCCCGTCATCACGCATACCATCACGGTACATGTCGTTAAGCGCATCAAAACCACGAATCACAAATTGGTCTCGGCTTCCCTCACCCAAGGTATTGTTAACCCCTGCGACACCATCAAGTGCATCCACCAAACGTACAGCACCGCGGTCTTCCATTTCCGTCTTTGTGACCACCGATACTGCCTGCGGTACATCCAACCATTCGACATCCGTTTTGGTACCCGACTGCGGCATGTGCTCCGCGTAGCCTTCGCACTGATGACCAATAACTTGCACGGTTTCATCCACCGTTACTTCTTCTGAAGCCATTGCATTCGACACGGTAGCCACTGTGGTTAATGCACCTCCAATTGCCAAGGCGAGAGGGGTGAAAGCCAATCTAACGTTCATATTCTAATTCCGGTTTAGTTTATAAATCACAATGGACGCGAATAAGAACAAATATCATTTATATTTGCAATATATATTTTACCGCCTACCCCTCCAGCACGATATGCAACATTGCTATTTACAAAATGATCAATAAAAACAAAATCATAAAAAGAACGAGCCTCTTAAGACATTGGATAATGTCGTATAAAAGTAGGTAAAAACGAGGTTCGACGGTTGGGAATACTCAGAAAAAAGACTTTTCGATAGGGAGAAAGACAGCAAATAAATAGAGGTTTGAGCCAGGTAACGGATGGGATTAATACCCTTTAGTACGGTGTGCCTATTAACTGGTCATACCTAAAAATAATGTTCAATAATTCAAGACAACAACGGAAATGTGACTGGAGTTGATTGTATCTACAAAGAACCAAGCTCAGTAGCCTATGTTGACTGACAAGCATGATTAGCAAAGAAGGCATGCCATATTCTCATAATTTTGCACTCTCGTAGAAACGGTAATTAAATTAACGAAGGTCTACCTGAATAGAGATGATGATTAGCGTGTAGTTTCATGTAAGGGACCCTGATCTGCTCCAGTCAGACTGGACACTTAGCTAAGCGACATTTCGCTTTTCAAA
>NZ_JBGONU010000065.1:0-20463 GCF_041439295.1 Vibrio sp. 1F253
GGCTCTGGCTCTGGCTCTGGCTCTGGCTCTGGCTCTGGCTCTGGCTCTGGCAAGGATTCAACGACATCTTCAAACTGATCGCTACCTTGGATTTTCGGTTCAAAGTCAAAATCAGAGGCAACATTCGCAGGCGACTCTACATCGTCTATAGCTTCGGCTAACCAGTCTTCAACCGTCTCTTCATCATCTTCAGAGATATCATTTAAAGACGATGGCGATACTTGCTCTTCATAACTAGCAGCG
The DNA here is from genome assembly GCF_041439295.1 of Vibrio sp. 1F253. NCBI lineage: Bacteria > Pseudomonadati > Pseudomonadota > Gammaproteobacteria > Vibrionales > Vibrionaceae > Vibrio > Vibrio sp. 1F253. The sequence goes on from NZ_JBGONU010000065.1 coordinate 244, forward strand.
ATGTCTTCACGCTGTTCTTGGGCGTCGGCTTCTTTCGGCTCTGGTTCTGCTTCTTGTTGTACAGTTTCTTCTTGAACTCGCTCTTCAAAAACTGGTTTGTCAAAATCAGAATTCTCAGAGAGCAGTGAGTCGATATCCAGTTCATCATCTTCAACCGATGATGCGGTTTCTTCAGCGGATACTATTTTTTCCGCTGACACTTCATTGCTGGCTGAAAGAGACGCTTGCTCTGGTTCAACCGTATTTTCAATTAATGACTCAACAGGCTCTTCTGTCGCTGGCAATAAATCATTGTCATCAGAAGTCATTAACTCATCAATCAATGCTTCGTCTGTTGTTTCTAGCGAGTCATCAAGTAAAGCATCTGTTGCCGGTGCGACACCGAACAAATCATCGATAAAGTCATCACGATTAAAGGCTTCATTATTTTCTGGCTTAACGTCTGCACTGTCTTGAATCACTTCCGAATCTAACGATTCATCACTAATGACTTCAGCTTGTGGTGTTGCACTAATGTCCGATGCTTGCTCAGACTCAGCTTCAGGTGTTTCTGAGGTTAACGGAGTAAGTTCGACGTCTGAATCCTTTTCGGACTCATCGCTGGCGTTGTCAAAACCAAAGGCTTCGTCTAACTCTTTATCAAACGCCTTCTCTTCAGGTTCAAGCTCGTCTTCAATGCCACTTGTCAGTAGATCATCAAATGGGTCTAAAGATTCTGAATCTTGTTCATCGGTTTCACCGACTGATAGATCATTACCTAGCAGTTCATCTAACGTCTCGTCACCTTCGACGGTAAGTTGAGCATCATTGGCGTCATCGTCTAGAAAATCATCTAGTAAGTCTGTGCTCTCGGCATCGAGTTCAAAGTCATCATCAGAATCATCAATCAACTCATCCAAGGTTTCAGTACTGTCTTCCGAAATATCTAGCTCATCATCGGTCGACAAGCCTGAGAGTTCTTCGAGTTCAGATAATGAGTCAAAACCTAGAGGATCACTCTCAGAATCATCATCCAACATATCATCTAGGAGATCTGTTGAATTACTGAGATCAACATCATCCCCTGTCAATTGCTCATCGAGCAGGTCGACACTGCCTTGAGTTTCTTCACTTTCGGTTGGCAGATCAAACTGAGAAAGGATGTTATCGATATCATCATCAGACGCCAAAGCGCTGTTTAGATTCTCAGCAACCTCGTCATCATTATCGAGATTCACAGGCTCATTGACTTGATCGTTCTGAGCCGCAACCTGAGCGAAGATGTCATCAATATCATCTTCTACACTAGGAGCCGAAGGTTGTGACGTCTGCTGCTCTGAGATCAACGAATCAATATCAAATTCATCGTTGCTCACGCCCGAAGGTGCAGTATCGCTCTGTTGTTCAGAGATAAGCGCATCAATGTCAAAATCATCGGTTGCTGATGTGTCGGTATTAGAAATCGAATCACTTTGCTCTTCTGAGATTAAAGCATCAATATCGAAGCTATCATCATCTTCATCATCAAGCGCAAATAGATCATCTAATAGAGATTGGTCTAGTTCGTTAGAGCCTAGATCTTCAGTCTCAGAATCCTGTGATAGTAGCGATTCAATATCTTCATTCGACATTGAGTTATCATCTGAAAGATCAAAGTCGGCCTCATCAGAACCGAGTTCGCTTTCTGATGTTTTATCAAGTGCGCGCTCCATCTCTTCAAGACCAAGCGCCTTGTCATCGCCATTGACACTAATGCCGTTACTGCTATCTAATTCCAGATCATCGAAGTTAGTGTCTAAGTCACCATTTTCGCCAATACTCGCAAATGGGTCATCATCGTCATCATCGAGATTAAAATCGAGATCAGAATCATCTAAACCTGCAAATACATCTTCTTCAGGCGATGCTTGGTCATCAAATAACTTATCAGCATCATCTTCATTGCCAAATTGTTCATCGTCTAAAGACAATTCATTATCAAAATCGTCCATCTCGTCGCCTAAAGCGATAGGCGCGACGCTACTTGCATCTGATTGAATTGGTTGGTCTTGTGTCGGCTGTTGCTCATCATTTTTAGAACGGCGCCCTAACAGGATCACTATGATAAGACCAAGTAGCAGGCCAGGAATAACCGCAAGAGCAGTAACTAACCAACCATTTGATAACAATTGATCCATGGCACTTGGAGCCATTTTTGCAATCTCAGCGTTCTTTCTACGCTCTTCATCAAGCAGCTTTTCCACTTCGCTACGAATGCGATCTTCATCACTAAGTTCTGTTTTTAGCTCATCTACTTCCAATTGAACATTCGACAACATCAGACGAAGTTGATGGTTTTTCTCTTCAAGTGACAATAGCTCAGTTTCTGAAAGCTCTAGCTGTCTCTCTAGCTTGTTCATCTCTTGGGTTGGAGCTGATTGAGCTGATTGAGCTGGAGATGATTGAGTTGGAGACAATGGCTTTTTAGCGGCTTCAGCAGTGCTTACTTGCTTTGCAGGAACAACATTGTTTGAGCTTGCATCAGGGCGGCTTGACGCTTGCGCTGGTTTTGGCTTTGACACTGTGGGTTTAGTCACAGGAGCATCGAGCTTAGCAAGGTGCGCATTCATGATGTTAACGGCTTGCTGTGTAGAACTCGCACGTGCTTGCTCTAAAGAAGGCACTCGTAAATTACTGGCAGGCAGCAAGCTGTGGATATTCTGGTTTTCAAACGCTTGTGGATTTAGACGATAAATAGCCAACAAGGTTTGCTGAACTGAAACGGAATTATCAGGGCGTAACTTTGAGGCAATTGACCACAATGTTTCCGACCCCAAAGTTGGGCCGTAAAAACGAGAAGGCCCAGCACGATTCAATTGTGCTCTTTGAAGAGGTTCGGAAAACGTAGGCGCTGATTGTATCTGACCATTAGGCCCTACAACTCGAATGGAATCTGCACGAACAACGGAAATCTGAGTCGCCATGAGAATGGCAAAAGGCATTAACCACGGCTTGAAAAATTGAAACATAAAAGGCTCAGCTAGGTGCTTAAATTCGAATAAATTGATGAACTGTTAAATATATCGGATAAACGACGTAAAGCTATAGAGATGAAAACAAAAAATGTGTTGCAGCGACAATATTCGCAGCAATTTCACACAATTTGACTAACAATATTTTCAATCGATTAAAAAAGCCCCACTAAAAGAGTGAGGCTTGTTTATCAAAGCAGTGAAGCTTAGAAGTAATCGCGAATCAGAACTTCAGCGATTTGAACTGCGTTTGTTGCTGCGCCTTTACGAACGTTATCAGCGACAACCCACATGTTCACACCGCTGTGATGGCTGATGTCGTTACGAATACGACCAACCATTACGTGGTCTTTACCACCAGCATCACGAACCTGAGTTGGGAAGTCTAGAGCTTGGAAAACTTCAACGCCTTCTGTGTTCTCTAGAAGCTGAATAACTTGCTCAGCACCGATTGGCGCGCGAGTTTCAATGTGTAGAGATTCAGCGTGACCATAGAACACAGGAACACGAACACAAGTCGGGTTAACCGTGATTGAAGAGTCAGCAAAGATCTTTTGAGTTTCCCAAACCATCTTCATTTCTTCACGTGTATAGCCGTTCTCTGTAAATTCATCGATTTGAGGAATACAGTTAAACGCGATCTGCTGTGAGAACGCTGACTTGTCAGCTGGCATACCGTTAAGAAGCTTAGCCGTTTGACCTGCTAGCTCATCGATACCCGGCTTACCTGCACCAGACACAGATTGGTAAGTTGAAACGTTAATACGCTCAAGGCCCACTTCATCGTGAATCGGTTTAAGCGCTACTACCATCTGAATAGTAGAACAGTTCGGGTTCGCAATGATGTTGCGGTTACGGAACTCAGCAATCGCTTCAGGGTTCACTTCAGGCACAACCAGAGGAACATCGTATTCGTAACGGAAACGTGAGGTGTTATCGATAACAACCACACCTTCGTCAGCGGCGATTGGAGCCCAACGTTCTGAAAGCTCGCTACCTGCAGAGAAAAACGCAATATGTACTTGAGACCAGTCGAAGTCTTCTACATTTTGTACTTGTATTGTTTTGCCGTTAAAACGGGAAGTTTTGCCTTCACTACGTTCACTTGCTAGTAAGTGCATTTCACCGACAGGGAATTTACGCTCTTTAAGTACTTCAAGAATGGTTTCACCAACCGCACCAGTCGCACCTAAAATAGCAATATTAAATTCTTGGCTCATTGTTTCTCTCTTTTATAAAGTTGGCTTTACCATAAAACCGAGTTTAGATAACGGCGTCAAATTACAAGATTCGTCGCCCGTTAACTCGACTGCACTGTACTCTCTACGGTCCCAATATTCTTTACGCATCTTGTCAAAAGAACCCGGCGTAGAGATATTGCGACGGAATAAGGCGTCGTCTTTGCGCACATCATAGATCAACTGAGTCAAATTGTGCAGTGTTGCTTCATCCCAAGCTCTATCTAATTTCATTTGAGGCACTGGGGCTGTCGGTAATAAGTCGCTTGCATAAGCACGCTGTTCAGTACCTAAAAACTCACAATAACTGTTGAAGATCATAGTGGTACCACGTGCTTTACCCTCTAAACCGTAGCCCGCTACGTGAGGAGTTGCAAAAGCAAGCAGTGGAAGCAGCTCAAAATCGACTTCTGGTTCAAACTCAAACACGTCAAGAACGGCAGTGAAACCATCGGCTTTTTGCAAGCGAGCTTTTAACGCTTGGTTATCAACAACTGGGCCACGAGCCGCATTAATCAGAATTTGGTCAGCACGTAAATTGTTCAGTACTTGCTCATTGATCAAATGATGCGTTGGGAACTCACCTGTCTTAGTGATTGGCGTATGCAGAGTGATGACGTCTGACTGCTCAAGCAGAGTATCTAGCTCAGTAAATTCGCGAGTATCACCCTCTTGCTGTTTTAGAGGATCGTTCAGCAGAACTTTAATACCAATACCTTCAAGGCACTTTGCTAAATAGCTACCCACTTGGCCACAGCCGATAATACCGACCGTTTTTTCGAATACAGAGAAACCTTGCTGCTGAGCCAACACCATCATCGCGCTGAACGCGTACTCAGCCACACCCACCTTGTTACAGCCTGGGGCTGCAGTAAAGAAAATGCCACGTTCTTTCATCAATTCTTGGTCGACATGATCCATACCTGCCGTCGCTGTGCCGACAAACTTCAGCTTGTTGGCTTTACTGATCAATGACTCGTTCACCTTGGTGACAGAGCGAATCATCAAAGCGTCTACGTCAACTAGGTCGTCAGCCGTTAATGTGCGACCAGACTTCATTGTCACTTCCCCTAGCTGGCTAAAAAGCGCTTCAGCATAAGGCATATTTTCGTCGATTAAGATTTTCATTTGGCGAGTACTTTTGTTGGGGTCTATCGACCTAAATGTGAATTGAAATGATTGTGCAAAATTCCACACACGGTGTCGAGTAGCAATTGGAATACATTATAAATAAAGAGTTGAATCGCCTAGTCGCACAAGCAAAAGCAAAAGCAGTAATAAGAACGACTACCTGAAATTAGAAAACTAAAGTCAGAAGACTAAAACGAAAAATGCCCGATTGAATAAACAATCGGGCAAACATCCAGAACAAAAGGATCCTATCTCGCTCTCCAGGAGACAGAGTCTTGCGTCTGTTCAACCAGTACTAACCAAAGCCAGTACTGATCAAGCTCTGGAAACCTTTCAACTTCTAAATCTTGATTTAAAAAGCTATTTTCTAAAGCGAAGCTTACAAAGCTAGGGTTAAAAAACACGCTTAAAACCATATTTATAAAAGCTTTGTTCTGTTGGTCAGGGTTAATGAGCGACCTGTGCGTGTTGAATCAGCACTCACATCACCCACTAACGATTAACCTTTTATTAATTTAACCTTAGCTTCAATTAGCCTTGGTATTTTTTGATTACTAGCGTTGCGTTCGTACCGCCGAAACCAAAGCTGTTAGACATAACCGTTGTTAGCTCTTGTTCACGAGCTTCGGTTACGATGTCTAGGCCTTCGCCCGCTTCGTCTAGGTTTGCAACGTTAATGCTTGGTGCGATGAAGCCGTTATCAAGCATTAGCGTTGAGTAAATTGCTTCGTGTACACCAGCCGCACCTAGAGCGTGACCTGTCATCGCTTTAGTTGCTGAGATTGCTGGGCTATTGCCGCCAAAGACTTCTTGGATTGCACCAAGTTCTTTAACGTCACCAACAGGAGTTGAAGTACCGTGAGTGTTCACGTAGTCAACGCCATCAACGTTTTGCATTGCCATCTTCATACAACGAACCGCGCCTTCGCCAGAAGGAGCAACCATGTCGTAGCCATCTGAAGTCGCGCCGTAACCCACGATCTCGCCGTAGATTTTCGCACCACGAGCAACAGCGTGCTCAAGCTCTTCGATAACTAGCATACCGCCGCCACCAGAGATAACGAAGCCGTCACGGTCAGCATCGTAAGTACGAGAAGCCAATTCTGGCGTGTCGTTGTACTTAGTAGAAAGTGCGCCCATTGCGTCGAACATCATAGTCAGAGACCAATCTAGTTCTTCACCGCCACCAGCGAATACTACGTCTTGCTTACCAAGTTGGATAAGCTCCATTGCGTGACCGATACAGTGTGCAGATGTTGCACATGCAGAACTCATAGAGTAGTTCACACCGCGGATTTTGAAAGGTGTTGCTAGACAAGCAGAAACCGTAGAAGCCATTGTACGTGGAACCATGTATGGGCCAACGCGCTTCACGCCTTTTTCACGGATGATGTCTACTGCGTTTACTTGGTTTAGAGATGAAGCACCACCTGAACCCGCTACGATACCCGTGCGGTCATTAGATACTTGATCTTCAGTTAAACCAGAGTCAGCAATTGCTTGCTCCATTGAAAGATAAGCGAATGCCGCTGCATCACCCATAAAGCGCATTTTTTTGCGATCGATATGGTCAGCAGGGTTCATTTTTAGGTTACCCCATACTTGAGAGCGCAAGCCATTTTCCTTGAACTGCTCTGAAGCGGTAATACCTGATTTACCCTCTTTCAGTGATGCTAAAACTTCTTCGACGTTGTTACCGATACTTGAAACAATACCCATACCGGTGATTACGACTCGTTTCATGTGACATTCCTATAATTCTAAATTCAGCTAGATGATAACTAAGAAGCCTAACAAAAGTGGTCAGCTTTCCTAGAAATTCGTACAATCCCTACCAACATATCGCTTCAAATCACAAAATGATAGATTTTATGACTTCAATTACTAATGCAGAGCTGGAATGGAATGAGTCTGGCACGCCAGTTTCAGACCAATTTGACGACGTTTACTTCTCTAATGTTAACGGTTTAGAAGAAACTCGCTACGTCTTTTTAAAACAAAACCACCTTCCAGAGCGTTGGGTTGAACATCAACAACGCCGTTTTGTGATTGCTGAAACCGGTTTTGGTACAGGTTTAAACTTTCTCGCAGTCTGGCAATGGTTCGATGCTTTTCTTAAAGATAACCCACAAGCTATGACCAAAGAGTTACATTTCATCAGTTTTGAAAAATATCCTTTAAATAAAGATGATCTGATCAAAGCGCACCAATCTTGGCCTGAACTAGCCCAGTATGCGACACAACTCCAAGAACACTACCCGATTGCCCTGCCCGAATGTCACCGCATTGTGTTGGGCGATGGTGCTATCACGCTTGATTTGTGGTTTGGTGATATTAAGGATTGTATGCCAAACGTGCCGACCCCGCAGGAAGGTTTGGTTGACGCTTGGTTCTTAGATGGCTTTGCGCCAAGTAAGAACCCTGAAATGTGGAATCAAAACCTATTCAACGGAATGGCCAAACTGGCAAAACAAGATTGCAGCTGTGCAACGTTTACCGCTGCCGGTTTTGTGCGACGCGGTTTAATCGAAGCCGGCTTTGCCATGAAAAAAGTTAAAGGCTTTGGTACTAAGCGTGAAATGATTGCAGGCCGCCTTGACGAGAAGCTCGCTCATACCAACATCAAACCTTGGTATGGCCTAGCTCAACACAGTGATTCACAAGATATCGCCATTATCGGTGGTGGTGTTGCCAGTGCTGCGCTTGCAAAAACGTTAAACCGACGTGGTAAAAACATCACCCTTTATTGTGAACACCAACAAGCTGCGGGCAATGCCTCTGGCAACAATCAAGGTGCCATTTATCCGCTACTCAGCGAAGCGACATCGAACGTGTCTCGCGTGTTTGGTCCAGGGTTACTGTTTGCTCGCCAATTTATTAATCAAGCAGCACTATCAGTAAACTTCGATCACAATTGGTGTGGCGTGAACATTTTGATGTGGGATGAAGGCTCCACTAAAAAGCTCAATCGCATGTTAGAAGGCAATTTCCACACAGATCTGATTCAGCGTTTAACGCCAGAGCAAGCCAACGAAAAGATTGGCTTACCAGTCGATAAAGAGAGTGTCTACTTTCCACTGGGAGGTTGGTTAAGCCCTCTCCAACTGACTCAAGGTTTGATTGGCAGGTTAGAAGAGACCAACCAAGTGAGCGCGCACTATCAACATCAAGTAACGCAACTTGAATGGTTAGAAACAGAACAGCAATGGTTGCTGACGATTGAGACGCCTCAAGGTGAAATTCAAACCAAGCACGACCAAGTAGTTGTCGCGAATGGACACAAGTTCACCCAATTTGAGCAAACTCGCCCCGTACCTCTCACGCCAGTTAAAGGGCAAGTGAGTCATATCCCGACTACAGAAAACCTCAGCCAGCTAAAAACGGTGTTGTGTTTTGATGGTTACTTAACGCCACAGAATCCAAATAATGGTCACCACTGTATTGGCGCGAACTACGACAAGACCAATATCGACCAAGAGTTTGATATTGAGGTTCAGCAATATAATGGTGAGCGCCTACATGGGTCGCTACCAGAGCAAGCATGGACAAAAGATGTCGACACCAGTGACAATTTAGCGCGCCAAGGTATCCGAAGCGTAAGCCGTGACCACCTTCCGTTTGTCGGAAACGTTGGCGATTTTGAATCAATCAAAGAACAGTACCAAGACCTGCACAACTTCAACCCGCAACGTCACTCTGTTGATGATGTTCAAACGGTAGCAAGCTTCCCTAACCTATACTGCTTTATCGGGCTAGGCTCACGTGGCTTGAGCTCTGCGCCATTATTAGCTGAAGTGTTAGCATCACAAATCTGTGGCGATCCCCTACCCTTGCCTGTTGATGTGCTTGAGGCGATTCACCCAAGCAGAATGTGGGTGCGCAGACTGCGTAAAGGCAAAGCATTAACGGCTGGATGGGTTGCAGACAAGCACTCTAAATCAAATTCATAGTTTCTAGTTCAGCTATTCTGAACATCTGAAGTTTCTGAATATCAGAAATATCTAAAACTAAAGGCTAGAAAGCCCGAGCGACATTATGTCACTCGGGCTTTTTGTTGTTCGTGTTGATCTAAAATGATGTTCTAAACGGAGCAGTATTTACAGCTTAAACTGCGTCTTTAATCTGTTGGGCGATCTCTTCGTTGCTGATAGCACCAGACTCAAAATCAAAGTTATCGTAGAAGCTAGGCACTGAAAGCGATGCTTTAACGTTACCACCAAAGTACGGAGCCGAACCAGTTGCTGCGCCAAGTACTGTTTGTGCGCCACCAGGGCCTGGTGATGTCGCTAAGTAAACCGCAGGTTTCTCGCCAAATACTGAACGCTCAATGCGTGTCGCCCAGTCAAATAGGTTTTTGTACGCCGCTGGGTAGTGGCCGTTGTGCTCAGCGAAAGAGATAACAAATGCGTCAGCTTCTGCTAGGTCACGTAAGAATGCTTGAGCACCTTCCGCTTGACCAATCTCTTTTTCAGTGTCTTCACTGAACATAGGAACGTTGTAATCGTTGATGTTTAGAACTTTGACTTCAGCACCTTCAATCAAGTTAGCTGCGTAAGTTGCTAGAGTTTTGTTGATAGAGGTAGAGCTGGTGCTTGCGCCAAATGCGATAACTTTCATGATGTGACCTTTTCTGTGATTCCGTTAAGTGGGATCAGAATAACGTAGTCAGAAAATGGAACCATCACAAGGATTGAACGGACTCATTCAAAAAATTCGAATGAGTCTCAAATTATTGGTTCGCTCAAAAATGAGGAGGGAGAGTTGTGAGCGAATTACGGTAGACGAATAATGCTAAACGACTAAAATTAAGCTTGGTTTTGCAGCTCAACCCAAAGGTCATTAACGATCGTACGATCGGCTGGCGTCAATTCAGAACGTGCGTCTTCTAGGCTCTTCTCAATACGCAATTTAACTTCTGCTACGTCTTCAATGCCGTCTTCTTCACATGAAGCTACTGAAAGAGAAATATGACCACGTAAGTAACCACCAGCAAACAGTTCATCATCTGATGCGTTTTCAATGCGAGCATCAATTAATTCAAGTAGTTTTTCTTCAAATTCGATAATCATAATATTCTCTTATTTCACAATAAATTGGCTAGTACATAAAGGTTCTACATCGTAGAAGCTGCGTAATGCTTCAGAGAGCATTTTCACGCGAGGCGGCAGACCAGCTTCAAAGGTACCCATGACTTCGCTGTGTACTTTATTCATAAAGGCCAAACGATCTGGCTCAAAATCGCCGTGTAGATTGTCACAGCTAACATTAAAAGGAAAGCCTGCGCTGGTCGCAATGATCCATTCATACGCTTGTGGGCGAATTTCCACTTTTTCAAACTCAGCTTGAACCGACTCAGTTCGGCCATCAGGCTCATACCAGTAACCAAAATCTTCCAATAAGCGACGCTCAGGACCAGCCACACACCAGTGCGCTATCTCGTGAAGTGCTGAAGCATAAAAGCCACGAGCAAAAACGATACGGTGATGAGGAATCTCCTCATCGGCTGGCAGGTATATAGGCTCGTCCGCTCCCAGTTCTAGCTTAGTATTGAAGCTCTCGAAAAAGGTTTGATTGAAAATGTCGATGATGTCTGGGTATTCGTGTGTCATAAGATCAAATTTAAGTAAAAAGAACTGGGGCATTTTGCGTTTTTTTAAGCGCTCGGTAAAGCCCTATCACTGGCAATGACATTAGGTTGATCATAATACTTTACGATGACAATCGATTGCTGCTCCCAGATTACACCACTTTGAGGTGAATGATTAGTTTAGCTAATCTGAAATGCCTATTCACGGTACAAATATTCATTCGTCAATCAGTGTTTTTACTACTACACTCGCGCTTCATTTTTATATCCCTATGGCCTATAAGACTCCAATTTATAGACCTAAATTATAGAGTTACAGCAATGCTACTAAGTGTTTTGTATATCATTGGCATCACGGCAGAAGCCATGACCGGTGCTCTCAGTGCTGGCAAACAAAAAATGGATTGGTTTGGTGTAATGCTGGTTGCGAGTGCAACGGCAATTGGCGGAGGTACAGTAAGAGATATTTTACTCGGCCATTACCCTTTAGGCTGGGTTGAAAACCCCCAGTACCTGGCGATCACTTGTATTGCTGGTGTTATCACAACGGGATTAGCCAAATGGGTAATCAAGCTAAAAGGCTTGTTCATTCGTTTGGATGCGTTGGGGCTTATCGTATTTAGTATCATTGGTACTAAAGTAGCGATGACCATGGGTCTGCACCCAATGATTTGTATGGTGTCTGCATTAGTGACTGGCGTGTTTGGTGGCCTGCTGCGCGATCTTATCTGTCGTCAAACGCCACTAGTCTTGCATGAAGAGTTGTACGCATCTGTCGCCCTTGTCGCTTCAGGCTTGTACTTAGGTCTTCTTGAACTAGGCATAAACGATGTGACCGCGACGATCGTGACATTGGTTGTAGGCTATTTACTGCGCATGGCAGCAGTGAGATTCAAATGGCGCTTGCCTTCGTTCCAGCTTGATCCGGAAAGCTCTGTGCATTAGATAATATATTTTCAATGACGCAGAATATAAAAAGGGTTGCTTCATTACGAAGCAACCCTTTTTGATTTCTCTCAAATCAGTTTCAGTTCTGTTTTGAATAAAACGAAGCAGAACTAGATTTTTGGCGTTTCTGTTGTCACACCAAAGTTTTGACCACGATGACGTAGCAAGTGATCAAGCAACACGATAGCCAGCATCGCTTCAGCAATAGGCACTGCACGGATACCAACACATGGATCGTGACGGCCTTTAGTGATTAGCTGCGTTGCTTCACCGTCTTTGGTGATAGTGTCACCAGGAACGGTAATGCTTGATGTGGGTTTAAGCGCAATGCTTGCCACAATATCTTGACCAGTAGAAATACCGCCTAAGATACCGCCAGCGTGGTTGCTGCTGAAGCCTTCTGGAGTTAATGGATCACGGTGTTCACTACCGCGCTGATTAACCACATCGAAGCCATCACCAATCTCAACACCTTTCACCGCATTGATGCTCATTAGAGCGTGCGCGATGTCTGCATCTAGACGATCAAAGATTGGCTCACCAAGGCCTACAGGCACTTTAGTCGCAACTACTTGAATCTTCGCACCGATCGAGTTGCCTTCTTTTAGCAAGTCACGAATCAGTTGGTCAAATTCAGGTACTTTGTCGGCATCAGGACAGAAGAAAGCGTTGTTTTCGATCTCGTTCCAATCCACTTTATCAATTGAGATATCACCCATTTGAGAAAGATAAGCTTGGATTTCAACACCAAATTCTTGCTTAAGGTATTTCTTCGCAATCGCACCTGCCGCAACACGCATTGCAGTTTCACGAGCAGAAGAGCGACCGCCACCTCGGTAATCACGCACACCGTACTTTTGATGGTAGGTATAATCAGCGTGACCAGGGCGGAACTTGTCTTTAATTTCGGAATAGTCTTTAGAGCGTTGGTCTGTATTTTCAATCAATAGACCAATAGAAGTACCCGTAGTCTGGCCTTCAAATACACCGGATAAAATCTTTACTTCATCCGCTTCACGGCGAGCCGTTGTATAACGAGAAGTACCTGGGCGACGACGATCCAAATCTCTTTGAAGGTCTGCTTCGGTAATTTCTAATCCTGGTGGGCACCCATCTACGATACATCCTAGTGCGATACCGTGACTTTCTCCGAACGTAGTCACGCGGAAATGTTGTCCGATACTGTTTCCTGCCATTACTTCCTCTAAATCAGCCATTGAGCAGAAGGTTTGATTCCTAAACCTACGGGCTAACAGCTTTACTTGTCTATTCTTCGTGAATTCATATTGGCTTTATTACCAAATGATGTAAACCCCAAAAAACCAACAATTTTAACTTTCTATTACATCAGCCGAATGAAATGAATAACGAGGGAAAATGAGTGGCGATTGGAGATGATTGTTTTTATTATGGTGAGAAAGCAAAAAACCCGACAAATCAGAGAGTTATCGGGTTTCTTTAAATAGTGGTACGCCCTGAAGGATTCGAACCTTCGACCACCTCCTTAGAAGGGAGGTGCTCAACTAACCCCCAAAACATCACTTACCACTTATTACCAGTTATTCCCTAGTCTTTACCTTTTAAGTTAAATTAAAGACTTTTCAAGATGTTCCTTCACACCCAATGATTTGCGTAACCCCCAAACAAAAGTTACCATATAATAAATAGTGGCGGCTTAGGGAATCGAATGAAGGAAAATGCACCGGTAGGTAGACACCATATTGTTATAAAACAAAGAATCGCTACTAACCCTGCGACAATATTTCCAGTCCTGCATATTGAAGGTTCTAGTGGCTACTCAATTATGTGGTCTCTTATTGAGTATTTCCTTGCCAACCAGTCCAAAAGTGATACATGGATGGGTGATACAGCTAGAGCTATTGGGCTATTTTATGATTACAGTATAGAAACCCATAAGCTAGGGCTAAATAAACGAGCTCAGTTTCATAAATTCCTTTCTAGTTTAGAGCGCGGAACCATAGATACTGAGACTCATCAAGATGAGACGAATCTGTACTGGGCGCCAACTGGGTTAGATAAAACCAAAAGACTTCGTACTAGACTTGTCGCTTTTATTGATTGGATTATGTATGAAGAGCTAGAAGCGAATGGTAAGTCTACTTTCATAGCCTCAAAAAAGAAAAATGAGAAATTGACCCTTTCTCTGTTAAAAACTGCACGTGATATTATTAAACGAAGCCCTATGTCACATACTAAAGATGTGATGAAAGCCGCTGGACAGTTATCCCAATCAAAAAAGGCTTTAGGCTACGAATTTGAGGATGACCCCAAAAACCATATTAACGCTCAGAGCGAAAATAAAGCGTTTCCTGTAGAGCTAATCTCACCTTTAATACAATTTGGTTTTGTCAAAAACCCAATCGCAGAGAACCCTTTTGAACGTGAAGACATCACTGCAAAAATGATCACCATTCTCCTGCTATTTGGTGGTCTTCGAAAAAGCGAACCTCTCCACCTTTGGTTTAACGATGTTTTCCCGTACTCAGACTTTCAATGTCAAGCAAAGCTATTTCACCCTAGGCTAGCAAAAACCAATCTATTAGGTGAAAAGGAAAAGACAAGAGAAGAGTACCTAAAAGAACGGCACATGAGACCCCGCCACGACAAAGTGAACTCTAAATCACTGAGAGCTCGTTGGAAAACACTAGCTGTTGATAAGACTACCTATTCTGCTGACATTTTTTTCTTACATCCTTCAGCAGAGGCTATGTTCGTAACTCTATACCAGATGTATCTGTCGTATAGAAGTAAGTTAATGGAAACCTACGTCAAGAACGAGGGGCATGATCATCCATTCCTTTTCGTATCAGCAGGCGTCGATAGGCGAACAGGCAAAAGCTATGTTGGCGCACCTTACTCAGTTAATAGTTTCACCGAAAGTTACAACAAAGCCTTGGACCGACTTGAGCAACATCTAGGTATGAGAATTGAACGTGGAAGAGATGCAGGTTTAAATCCTCATGCATTACGCCACTGCTATGCTCAGTTCCTGACAGATGCAGGAGTTAACGAGAAGGTCATTCAGAAGTGTATGCATCACAGGACAATCAACGCGCAAGAAGCATATAAAGGAATATCATCACAGAAGGTACGAGATGTGTTAGCTAACTACTCTGTATCTAGTGTTATTCAAAACAAGGTTCAACTTACCGCATCATGAAGGATCAAATGACTACAACAAACTACCTACAATTTAAAGGTATAAATTACGGTGAGTCTGTTACTCAAAAGGACTTAGCTCTACTTGATGGTCTATTTGCCCCTAGAAACAAACAAAAGACAAATCGACTACTAACTGCTTACTATAGAGCTAATGAAACTTTAAAAAAAATCGTAGCCAAGGGTGACTTGTCAGTTAACAGCCTATTTTTTTATCAAAAAATCAGTGTGGACAGCTACTATTTTTTAGGTGAGTTATTGAATGGAAGTGATTCAAAAATCCTAAATCAGCTAACGATCCTTTCGGACAGTGTTGAGCTTACAAACAATATTCGCACGTCAAATGCGATAGACACGGCTATTAGACAATTTAGTATTGCAGTCGAAGTTTTTCGTATCACAACAGGTGTAGAATCTTTAGAAGAAACTTCTGTAGAAGTATTTAAGCAGTTCATAGCACCTTTACGTACCGAAGATAACCGTTGGCACCCCGACTTAACCCCTCATGCTCACAAGGCTATTAGATACCTAGCACGATGCTTTGATAAGCACCTCAACAGTACCGACTGTCTCAAACTGGTAGAGCTTCAACGGCGCGATACAAGGCATAAAACAAAGGATCTATTTGATAGCCCAGAAAAGCACATGAAGGCTTGGGTTAACTCTTTCCATGAATTTCTGAACGCAAAAAATGCATTTGAAACCGGGCATTTCAAAGATCGATTTACTAAATTCAGGAACTTCCTTGAGTTTACCTATACATCCGACTTTCCTTCCGACCCGATACTGTACTTTTCCAAATTCAGGAACGATGAGTTTTATATTTGGTTGAAAGATGACAGAGATAAAAAGTCCATAAGCAGTAGTGTGTTGATTTTGACACTAACAACGATCGTCGACTTTAGTAACTGGTATATCGGTGAATACATGTCGGAAACAGATGAAACTGGTGAGCTTGTAACTGTTGGCTACCCTATTTTGTCAATGCACAAATTCACTCAGGCCGTCTCAGAGTATGGTTCTGAAGATAACGGAAAAGACATTAAACTAAGTGAATCAGCAAAACCTACCCCACCTATTTGGATGATTTTAAAACTCAAAGAAATCTTAACCGAGAATGACTTTGCATGGCCTAAATCACTCTCAGATCAATACAACGAGAATATCGTTGACGAGGACGGTAATCCTATTTGGATTCCGGTTATTACCTACGTTTATTTGGTTATGCTTGAAATACCCATCCGAAAAATTCAGGTCATACGACTTGACTCTGGAGAAGGGGATCAATGGAGATACAACCCAGAAACAGACGTGTGGGCTAAAAACGACCATCAATTAACAAACTATTGGAAAAACATTGGAGCCAAAGTTCATAATAGAGGTGTTCTAAGACGTAAATTGATCAGTGGAGTATTAGCTCCTCAGTTTGTATTTTATATCAACTCTAACAAAGTCTCAGACAAAGAAGTTGGTTTCAGTGAGAAGTCGGGATATGAAATACCTTGGAAGAATGCGACTGTTATTAAGTACCTTGATGACTTAAGAGATTGGCAGGAAAAGTATAATCCAGTGACTTACCCTATAAGATTCCAAGATATTCCAAAGACAGTTTTTGAGGCCGAGCCATCGGAAAGTGTACTTGCAAGAATCCCTGATCGCTTTTATCTGTTCCGCAGTGCGAAAGATATAAAGAACGGTAATCGTCAAATGCCTCCAACTAACCGAAACCTGCATGAGTTCTGGGTTAAGTTGATGGCTGAACTTGAAAGACGACTCCACTCAGAAGGAATTGAGTGCCAGATTATTCTCACCAGAAATAAGACTACTAATGCACCACAAAGCGCTTTATACACCCCACATGGGTTACGCGTAGCAGGATTGACATCTTTAGCACAGCAAGGAGTTCCAATTGAGGTACTCAGTAAGATTGTCGCTGGGCACAAGAGTATCTTGATGACAATCTATTATGTGAAATATCACCCAAGCCACATTACAGAAATTCTTAACGAAGCTAGCAGAGATATTGAGTTGGACTACCAAAAGAGCTTTCAAAACTGGTTAAAAGAAGCTGCTTGGGATGAGGTGGCAAAATATGCAGCATTTAACTCAAGCGAAGCCATCAATAGTATTAAGTCTGATGCGGCAGGGTGCTTGGTGGGCTTATGGAATAGTACTAACCTTGGTATCTGCCCGTATAATGGTACAAGGTGTCATGATGGCGGAAAGTGTATTCGAAAGAACGGAAAGAAAAACACTTACCTTCCTGTTGAAGATAAAAACTGTGTCGTATGTAGGCACTTTATCACAGGTTTGCCATGGCTAACGGAACTATGGGTTCATGCGAATAGCCTTATTCTTCAGTCTGAGAAAAAAGCTGCTGAAATACAGGAGAATGAGCAAGTGGTTCAAACATTAAAAGTTGAACAACTAACCCTTAGAAAAAAAGGCCAGGACGTTTCCCCGCAGCTTGTTACTAAGCTCAAAAAAAACGAGACGATCCAAGAGCGATTGGCAATTGAAGAAGATAAATTATTCAATGCATTACACTCCACTCACAATTTAATCGAAAAGATTAAAAACCTCCCTAAACCACCTATATCAAGTGTTCAAGGGGATTCATCTGATTGCGTGCCAGCACTTTTGATGGATAGTGACTCTGATTTTGATATCGACTATACAGAGACTCCAAACAACTTTTCAAATCTAGATTTTGTAATTCAGGCAAGTCGTATTTACAAACATGAAAGAAATGAGGACTTCGAGAGAGAACGCGATCAGTTCATCGATACAATCCTTTTACGGAACGGTTTCGAACCCATGATGCTTATGAATTTGACCTCTGAAGAAAAGCAACAATCTGCGGACTCCTTTGCTAAATTCTTAGTAACAAGATTTGATGGAGAAACACTCCAATTACTGAAAGATGGCCGTAAGACTTTTGCAGAGCTTGGTATCGAGCAAGAATGCTCAAAGGCAGTACCCGTACAAGCCCTACAGAATATAGAAATCAAAGCATCGGCGAACCAATAAAATGAACAATAACAAAATCCTAACCAACAACGACGTTAAAGCTCTGTATCAATCACTAGAAGAGCGTACGACAAGAGGCTCGGTTAAAGCGATCCTAAAAGATATAAATGAAGTTTGCTCCAAAATGGTCGAGGTGAACGCAACCCCATCTGTACCAACTGTAATAAGCGCACTTGCTAGTAAGGGGGTCATAATTTCTGCGCAAACAGTTCATAATAGAAGACATGGTAAAAACCCTTATCCAATTCTTATCGACGCTTGGATTGAGGTGGCTCATGGCAAAAGCCTAAATTTCGATAAGGTTGTAAAATCAGCGACTGAACCACAACCTGACACTGGAATAAAAGTCACTGGAACTACGGGATTAATCACTGATGAAGATTTGCTAAAGATTCAAGACCCCGTATTGAGATACAAAATTTCAGTACTTTACGGCCAAGCAAGTTCTCTAAAAAAACAGAACTCTATGTTACGTGAAATACGAGAGCTCCCAGCTATTAAGCCAGATCATCAAGTAGAAGTTATATTGAACAATGAGAAATCCCTCAGCCATACAGAAAACAACCAGCTTGATAAATTTGACCTTGAGATTCTGAGCAATTTCTTAAACAATCAAGGGGCTAAAGGATTAGAATTCGACAGTACGGGAGCCCTTTGGGCAAGTAAAGCGATCCGAAGGGGGACAATATTATCTGACCCGGGACTAAAGGACGTTATCGAAAAAATTTTACAGCTAAAGTTATAATGATCTGTTTAATCGCTACTCTTCAAATTCCATCTAAAAGCTGTATTGTAGGGTTGACTAATACTTAACTACTTGTCTTAAATCAGCGCATGTAAAGAAGCAAAAGTGAGTCAGCATAGCTACACTAGTATGTCATTGTATAATGTGGCGAACCTGAACAAATTTAGCCTAACCTTTCTGATCAGTTGTCCATCGTTGTCCACCAATGGACAACAATAAAGAGAAGCGAACCGTTAGTTTATAACTCGCTGTGATTTGCCGTAGAGAAGTTGGAAATAGCCTGTTTGAAGGAGGCACATCAAACCCCTGCTAACTTGTATAAATTATTTACTATCATCTTCTGCGAATAGCTCTTCGATTTCATCCCAGTCAGGTAGTTGATGTGTTTTTTCTACAACCTCAAACTGTAAATCAACAGCATTTAACAACCTTTCAAATATATCGAATGAACCTGTAAAACGACCATTTTCGATTTCTGAAATGGTTGTTTTATTAATTCTGGTCAGTTTTGATACTTGTACCTGTGTCAGCCCCTTATCAATACGTGAATGCTTAACCTTTAATCCTATTTCAGACCTACAAGCCATAGTTCATCACCGTCTTATTAGCTATATAGCTAACATTCTAGGTCACATTGCAATTGTTAGCTATATAGCTAACAAGAGAATCGACAAGGCGTCCCATCAGTTTGGCTAATTTGAGAATTCACAAATAACCACAAGTATGGAAAGTCACTTTACTTGGTGTCGAATTGATGGTGTAGTTCAAAAAATAGCCGCACTTCAAACTTGATACTAAGTGTGGAACCCCATTATTGTTTCGCTTGCTACAAATGCCAATCCAAACATGCCTAATATGAACGTAATAATTCCAAGCGCACCCAAAACCACTATAAGCACTTCTAATTTCGCCGGTTTACCAGATGCATCAATATTGGGGACTTTGTCTAAAACCTTACGCCAACGCTCACCAAACAGATAATCTCGAACAATAATAGTAGCTAGCATAACTACGCCAAACACTATTGTGGCGAATAACAACCACCATGAGTATTTTATCGCTATTAAAGCACTATTAGTTAAAGGTAAGCGATCACTTTTCAGAAATATACCAATCGATACAGTTAAAGCCCCACCGGAAAGAACAAATACAGCTTTACCCAATGAGTCAGCCCGAGTCCTAACGTCTTGTTGATGCTGGTTAAATATCTCATCTTCTTTTGTCATCATACCTCACTTTGAATTTACTGATGAACACCATATAGCCGCTTAAGTAATGAGCGACACTACCACCAAACCTAACCTATAGTGCCGTAATGCGTATTTCGGTGATTGCGATCGCTCGTTTCGGTTTATTCCGATCACCTGATCC
>NZ_JBGONU010000066.1:0-19778 GCF_041439295.1 Vibrio sp. 1F253
GTAAATCATATTTATAGAATGCGAAGGAGTATTTACTCTAAACGGTTTTGGGGCACAGGCTTTTCAGGGTTAAGAAAAGCCTGTACAGTGCTTCTAGCAATCCGTTTGCTCTGAGAGTCTCAGTGCGTCTTCTAGTTCAACTCCAAGATATCGAATAGTGTTATCTAGTTTCGAATGTCCAAGTAAAATCTGTACAGCCCTGATGTTTTTCGTTCTGGCATAGATTAAAGTAGCTTTGGTGCGACGCATAGAATGAGTACCATAATAGTCCGCATTCAACCCAAGATTTACAGCCCAGTTCCTGATAATCGTACGATAAAATGAGTAGCTAATAGGTTGACCTTTACGGCGACAACTTGGAAACAAAAAACTACTTGCTTCTAGGTGTGCTGAGTAGATCCATCGACTAATACTTTGTTGTGTTCTCGGAGTGATCTCATAGTGTACATCGGTGCCCGTTTTTTGCTGGATACACTGAACCCTGTCATAGATAATTCCTTGCGAAGAAACATCGTAAACGTGTAGCTTCAGTAAATCACTCGATCTTAACTTGCTATCTATAGCTAGGTTCAGTAGCGCGAGCTGCATCAAATCGTTTTCGATCTCCAGCCTAGTTCTTATCCGCCAGATCTCTTCAAGCTTAAATGGCCTTTTTATGCCACTACATTTTCCAAAAGATGACTTTCTCATGATGACCTCCTCTCAGTGTTTTTGGTCAACATGAAGTTTGGCAGTCATATTTTATAGGGGCTGGGTTAGCTGAAACGCCTATGGAAAAAACGAGTTATCGTCCTTCCTAAATTAGCAATTAATGAATAACCCTTGTGTATAGAAAGTCGCTTTGCCTAGTACTGATCGTGTAGGCTAGGTTTGTACATTACGAATCATCAGAGCCCATAGGCTCCTTGTACGTGAGACGTATTTAGTTAGAACGTAACCCGATTCGCTTTTTCTGAAATTCTTTGATTTGTTGGATGGTTAAGGTTCGCTTCTGTTTGTTTTTTATTTGTATATGACATAACTCAAACGTTAGTCCGAAAACCATAGCAAAGTACACATAGCCTTTATTGATATGAATGGCTAAACCTTCCGCCATTAGTAGTCCGCCCAATAAAACCAAAAACAGTAAATCCAATGTTTTAAATCCAGGGTAACGAGTAACTAAGTCGTTGATTTTTCCGCCGTTAAAATCATAAAAATCGCGGATGTCAAAATAGAAGCTATCATAACTGGCACTTCAGATGTTAAACCAACGGCGGTTATGACTGAATCCATAGAAAAAACGGCATCTACCGCTACAATCTGGAGAAGCACGACGGCGAGTCCAGTCCTAGCTCGAGTCGAATATGACGATGGTGTATGTCTTAACCATGACCAAAGTTCTTTCGCACTTTTAGCCAACAAAAAACCACCACCCAATATCATAATAATATCTCGTCCGGTGAACGTTGTATGGGCGAAGCTCAGCAAAGGATTAGTCAGAGACATCACCCCCGAAATAGAAAACACAAGACCTATTCGCGTTAACACCGCCAGAGCAATACCTAAATTACGTGCAACTTTGCGTTGCTGTGCTGGGAGTCGTTCACATAGAACAGAAATGAAGACGACATTATCGACACCCAAAAAAATTTCAAGGATCAATAACGTTGCAAATACAACCTAGATTTCAGGTTGTAGAAAGAGCTCTAGCATGTGCTTATCTCCTTAATACAAGAAGACAATGAGATAAAACGGCACCTAAAGGGGTCGTCCATAGAAGTCATTTACCTCTCTGTTTAGAAATGGAATAAGACTAAGCATTCGTTTTAATAACGCTAATTTTTTAATACGCTATCTGTTTTATTGGGGAGCTCGATATTTAACATCGGATGTTTATGTGGTAATAACTGGATGTCATTAGCAAGCGTGCAAAACTGTTCAAAACTGATAGGTGCTGAATGATTGACCTTGGATGTAGGCCAATCATCGTATCTCTCTTTGCTCATCATGAAGTGATGATTGCTTGAGGTTGGGTTGATCAATCGTGAGTGACTCGACCGTGTATTTCGATTAAGAGGAAAAGCCACCGTCGATCATCAAGTCAGCACCAGTGATGTAACCCGCTTCTGAGCTAGCGACGAATGCTACTAAGCTCGCAATCTCCTCTACTTGACCATAACGACCAAGTGCACCAATAGCTTTTACAGGCTCTGAAGTATCGCCATTGTCTGGGTTTAAGTCGGTATCCACCGGACCAGGTAAAATATTGTTGACTGTAATGCCTCTAGGGCCTAAATCGCGAGAGAGACCTTTGACCAATCCGGTTAGTGCAGACTTGCTCATTCCATATATAGAACCGCCAGCAAAAGGAATGCGCTGAGCGTTCGTACTACTGATATTGATTATTCTGCCATTATTATTCATGTGCTTCGTGGCTTCATGAATCGCCACAAACACACTTCGTACGTTGGTATTGATGGTCTTGTCCCAATCATCCATCGTCAAATTTTCAATACTGTCCCAGATCAGCGCACCTGCGTTGTTTACGACAATATCAATTTGACCAAGTTGTTCTATGGTTTCGCTGATTGCATTTCTGATATCTTCAGGTTTAGTGCTATCCGCCTTTATTGCGATGACTTTGCCACTTTGTGAAGTTAAGCTCTCCGCAAGCGCTTTAGCTTTTCCGTGGGATGACACAAATGTAAAAGCAACAGACGCTCCCTCCAATGCCAATCTCTCAACAATGGCGGCACCAATACCGCGACTGCCACCTTGGATAAAAGCGACCTTACCTTTGAATCTATTGAAGTTATTCATCATGTTTACCTTTATTGAAAAGTCGATGTAATCATCTCGTTGATGTACGCAGAATAATCGATTCACATCTGCTTATTAAGTCCATATAATGACAAACATAAAGTCCCTGAAGGAATTAATTGATGTTAAAAAGCCAATTTGTGGAAGTTCGTCACTTTGTCACCGTTGCGCAGTTGGGGAGTTTTACCCTTGCGGCCCAAGCGCTTGGGATGACCGGTTCAGCTTTAAGTAAAAGCGTTGCTCGACTAGAAAAGCAGCTAGGCACCAAACTCCTTCATCGAACAACTCGACGCATCGCGTTGACCAATGATGGGGATTCCTATTTAGCCGATTGCCTTAAAGCGATGACTATTTTAGAGGAAGCAGAGAAGCGCTTAAGCAATCAACAGTTATTGCCATCAGGGCGTGTGCGTATTGATTTACCCGCAGTTCTCGGTAGAAGAGCTATCCTACCCAAGTTGCTAGAATTAACGTCCAAGTTCGAGCAATTAGATCTATCTATTACCTTTAATGACCGTCCTACGGATTTAGTCAGTGACGGGATTGATCTTGCGATCCGCGTTGGGTATTTAGAAAACTCGGGCGATATTGTTGCACGTAAAATTGGGGAGCAAAAAAGGGTGATATGTGCTTCTCCCTCTTATCTAGCGACTCGAGGGCCGATTACCAAAAAAGAAGATATTGCCCAACATGATTGCATCGTCGGCTGGCCTATTGGACAAAGGCATAGTTGGCTACTGAGAAATGCTAAAGGGGCAACCGAATCTGTCGATATTTCAGCACGTCATGAGATAGCCGACTGTGAAGGCATTTTACAATCGGCTTTATCTGGTGCAGGTTTAGCTCAACTACCAGTATGGTTAGTGAAGCAATACCTTGATGATGGAC
The DNA here is from genome assembly GCF_041439295.1 of Vibrio sp. 1F253. Taxonomy (NCBI): domain Bacteria; kingdom Pseudomonadati; phylum Pseudomonadota; class Gammaproteobacteria; order Vibrionales; family Vibrionaceae; genus Vibrio; species Vibrio sp. 1F253. The sequence continues at coordinate 3,691 of NZ_JBGONU010000066.1, forward strand.
AATTATGCCCTGTATTAGAGAAACTCAATGGCGAAGGAGCACCCATCAGTATTGTTTGGCTAAAAACACCTTACATTCTGCCTAAAATAAGAGTCATCATAGATGAAACTATTGCATTATCGAGCCGTCATCCGGATATTTTTGAGGCTTCTTTGTAATGTTGACTAATCGAAGCTGACATTGCAGGTCATTTGGGGAGTATTGTGTTTTAGATAGTCCAACGATATTGAGGCCACTATCAAACTTTGATAGCGACCTCAATCATCATAGAACCTACATACTAGCTAACAATATTTACATTTGTATTAGGTATCGCGCAGCAAGCTAGGGCCATTCCTTTCGCCTTATCACTGTCTTCAATTCCTGGGGCATCGGGCTGGTAAACCTCTCCTGATTTCACAGTGACTTTGCAGGCGCCGCAGAAACCAGCTCTGCAGTTATTCGAAATAGAAAGCCCTGCTGCTTCAGCTTGCTCCAGAACGGTGCGCTGGTTGCTTCCTTCAAACACGACACCATCAAGGTTGATTTGAACCCTTTTCTCGCTCCCGTCCGCCACTCTTGCAGCGCCAAATGTCTCTTGATGGTACTGTTCTTCGGGCAGCCCACTCTCTATCATCAAGCGCTTTACACTCTCCATGAAACCACTAGGACCACATACAAAAACTTGACGTTTGTGAAACTCTGAAATTTGATTTAAATGAGTACGACTAAAATGCCCCTTTTCGCCTATCCAACCAGTTGATGGCTCGCTAAGGGCTATAGTCACAGTCACATTGGCGTGTTGCTTTTCTAGCATAACGAGCTCTTCCATGAAGGGAATATCCGCTTCCGTCAAACATTGATGATAAAACGCAATATCACGAGTGTCCCGTTGGTCAGTCAAGTACCGAAGTATGGATATCATGGGTGTCACACCGCTACCGGCAGAAAGCAGTAACAGCGGCTCATTCGATCCTTTAGTAATATGGAATGTGCCTTTGGGTTGATCCGCAATAATAGTATTACCAACTTGTAAGTGGTTGAATAACCAGTTGGAGACTTCACCACCATTGACCCGCTTCACTGAAATCGATAAACGCTCTGGCCGAGAGGGGCTAGATGACAGCGTATACATTCGTTTAGTCAGTTTGCCATTGACCGAGATCTCAATAGGGAGGTGTTGCCCCGCTTTATACTCAGGCACCAAGCCATTTTTAGGCTCAAACCAAAATGTCTCGAAGTTTCTTGCTACAGGTTCTCTTTCAACGCAAATCAACTCTTGTTTTTTTGCGTCGAGATCTTCATAAAACTCCTTGGACTTATATTCAAGCACTTCGATAGCATCATTGATGGAGATAACACCTTCGTTTTTCGCTACAAGGTTTTGCCCGAAAAATATTTTGCCTTGCTCGTTGGCTCTAAAACGCGAAAAGGTTGTCAATGGCTCTTTACTGGCCCTAAACTCCCTATTTTCCAGATCAAGTGTCGTTAAAATGCACCGCTCACACGGTTCTACAATTTCAAATTCGACGTCACCTATCTTGATACGCTTCCATGAGTCTTCGATAAAAGGTTCGTCTGATTGCACCACGAGGTTAGTACGAAACTGTTCCATGGTGTGGACTTCGCTGCTGCGTCTATTCAGCTCCGCTAATGAGCCAGAGCTAATAAGCAAGATAGGAAAACCGTCGGCAAAGCTCACATTATGAACAAGGTTTTCTCTCATGCGGTTAGATTGCTCGCCAGTAAACAGCAACTCAACTCGCTTTCCTATCACTTGGCTAAACCAATCATTCGCTTCATCGGTTGTTGTATAGGCGGAAAAGCGGTCTCTCCAAACACTGGCATCTGTAGCCTGCATTTTAAACGTAGAATAGTGTAACTTTAGCGATTCCATCCCAGGGTAAGAAAAAATGATGCCAGTAGACAGTAGACTGGAACTCACTTGAACCATATTGGGATACTGACGCGCCGTCACCATCGTTGGGTATTTAGCTAAGGCGGAAACCGCTTCGCCAGTCAGCGCCAGCATAAAGCGACGATCAAAAGCAAGGCCTTGCTTTTCAGTCCACGAAGAAGAGAGTGAAAGCCCGCCAATGGATTTGACTGGATAGATAGTGATTTGGGAAAGTACGGTAGGATTTACCACAATGTCACCCTTTATTATTGTGTTGATTGATTGAACCGCAAGCGACGATTTTAACGACCGAGCAAAGCTGATGGTTTGTCTTGTGAGGAGGTAAATTTGCTTCGCTGAATTAAGCATGAAGCGCATCAAAGCCGACGCATTCAATGTCATTTTTTCTTAGCCAGAGAGAAAACTCATCGCTGGTTAAAATCTTCCACTCTTCAACGCGGGCATGGGCATAGCTAGAGATTCCCTCTAGCTCTTCATTAAGCGTTCTGGCAGGGTGACACATCAATTCAATCGTGCTGTTAGGCATGCTGTCTTGATAAGCCAGCAACATGGCTTTGAGGTACTCAATATTAGCGCCTTCGGCATGAAATCCCATATCAAACGCATCTGGGGTCGGGACCGATAACAATTTTTGACCTCGTATAAAGCTATCAATACGCCTGACGGGGAGGCCTATTTCATTGGCTGCTTGTGTAAAACCTATTTTAAGAGGGCGATAGGCGCCTGCAAAATGGTGGCTATCGATATGGTTGATATTAAAGCCTGCGTCTATAGCGGCTTGATATTGTGCTTTTAGCTCTCTCACCACTTCGTTGGAGGAGACATCTGATTTATTAAATAGGGTTTTTCTATCAAAAAAATGACCATTCTCGTCGACCAGTGTTGGAACCAATGTAGGATCTGAAATGGGTTGACCAGATGTCACTGTAAAATGCAGTCCAACTTCAGGAATAAGGCCACGTTGATAGAGCTGTGACGCATGAGCGACGCCAGGTTGGTTCATCATGATGGTGGTCGACTTTACGGTTCCGGCACGAAAACAATCCGCAATCCCCAAGTTCACCGACTCCGTCAGTCCAAAATCATCAGCATTTAATATAAGTTTCATCGTATCTCACCCCAGTTATATATTATCGATTCTCGTAATAGCGCTATCAGTTCCGATGCCCGTATTGAGCCTTCCATCATCGACAACGCTGCACTTCTTGATTGAGTCACCATTAACGTCCTTCTAATGTGACATTACACAAGCTAATCTATAATGGCTCACGGGTTCAGACAAACGAACAATCCCATCAAATAAATTAACTAGAGTAATGCATGAGTTTAATAACCAATCAACAACAACAGATTTCTCTGCTTCATACTTTCAGCGTTGCAGCGCGCCACTTGAGTTTTACCAAGGCAGCAGAAGAGCTCTTTCTGACCCAAAGTGGGGTGAGCCAGCGAATTAAAAAACTGGAAATGCAGCTTCAATTCAATCTATTCATTAGAAAAACCCGAAAGTTAGAGCTCACGCCGGAGGGACAAAGAGTTCTGAGTGTTTTGAACTCATCATTTGAGTCCATATTTTCCACCCTTTCTGACATTCAAACCGGAGAGCTGACTGGTAGCTTACATATAGCGACATCACCTTATTTCGCCTCTGCTTGGCTGATCCCGAAACTCCCTTCACTTCGTCAGCAATACCCCAATCTAAGCATCAAGCTGCAAACCAAACAAAATCAATCTGATTTTCAATTTGAGCCTTACGATGTGGCGATTTTTTATAGCCAAGGGCGGTATCCCAACCACTACAGTGAGCGACTGTTTTCAGGGAAAAGAACACCTGTGTGCAGTGTTGATTACGCCGCCGAGCATGGCCTTCACAATGGGTTGAGCGCTCTACCTGACGTTAATTTTATCCATAGAGGGGATACGAGTGCTTGGCAGTATTGGTTAGATGAGATGAATGTCGGCATCGACTGCGAAAAGCGATGTGATTTCTATAGTGATAACAGACTGGCGATGGAAGCAGCGGAATTATCGCTCGGTGTGTTTCTTGCTCGATATGAATTTGCGCTGCCTTTGATCCAAGCGGGGAGGTTAGTCGCGCCATTTCCACATATTGAATCAGGAAAGGGCTACGATTTGGTTTGTCCTAAAGGCATGGAAACGAGATCAAAATTCCAAGCGTTTTCTCGCTGGGTACATTCTGAACTAGACAACGAATAATGCGTTCTCGTTGTATCGCGATATGACTGAGCACGAATCAACTCAATCGTCATTGTTCTCTGAATCTCTCCAACGCTTTAGACTCCTCATCGCTCAAATGAAAAAATACCCTAGCGTTTACTCTAGGGTATGTATTAAAAACAATGATAGGCAGTCTATAGCAGCAATTAAGACCGCAATAGAAACAAAACTCAGCTCAGTTTTGTAAATTATTTTTTATTCAGAAAGTCAATAACTAAAGGCTCTACTGTCGCAGGACACTCTTCTGGTAACCAGTGTCCACATCCTTGTATCGTTTCCCCTTGAACATTGTCACCGTATTTTTTTACCTGATTAAGGAAGGCATCACCCAATCCACCGCCATTGCTGTCTCCTGGAATAACAAGTACAGGCATTTTTAACTTATGGTCTTTAACGATTGCTTTGTTCTGCTCTGCTGAGGTAGTAAATGAACGATAGTACTCAAACGCAGCATGTAAGGTTTCTGGCTTAGCATACGACTTTGCATACAAATCAAGCAGTTCGTCTGTAAATACTTCTTTATTGGTCGCGTGTTTCTTGATGATATGAGAAAGAAACAACTTTTCCTTACCTTCAATAATGTTTTCTGCAAAGTTGTTTTCAGCAGTATAAAAACTCCAGTGCCACGTAGAGGCTTCACCTTCTGGAGTAAAAGACGGGAAAGTATAGATAGTATCGTCTGGAATAATAGAATCAAAATATATCACTTTCGATATATCGTCTTGGTGTTGTGCGATCATCGGGTACGTCATCCAAACCCCTGTATCATGTGCAACGACATCGAAAGGCTCATCAGGACTGAAGCTTTTCGCAAGACCATGAAGATAAGGATAAACATCTAACCCAGAATAGGTTGAATCTAATGGCTCAGACTGTCCAAGGCCTGGCATGTCGACAGCGACAACGCGATGTTCTTTAGCTAGCTTTGGCATTAGCTGATGCCATTCATACCATGTTTGACCATACCCATGGACCATAAGTACCAGAGGTCCACTTCCTCCTTCTACATAGTGTAGTTTCACACCATTGATTTCTTTAAAGCTACTTTCAAAGCCAGCAGGGATTGGAAACTCACTGTTCGCTTGACTCTGCCCATTACCCGCAAAAGCCATTGAGGAAAGTAAAATAACCGACGTGGCTAAAAGTGTTTTCTTCCATTTTTTCATAAGGTTAAATCATCTCATAACGTGTTATCCCGATCTGCCCTCACATTAAATGGCATACCGAAGCAGGGCGCAAAATGTGTCATGGCATGTTCGAGTCGTCAACTGGGTGTTTTTTAACAAATCAACGTAACGGCTAAATTGTGTGCATTCATCACACCTTCTATTTATCGAAAGAGACCAGAGAGTAAATCATTTAAAAACAGACACTTGCTTTGCTTTCTTCTGAGCTTAATGTTCAGTTTAACACGGTAAAAAAACACATTAAGTCCTGATAGGAATATGTATTAATAATTTAAGGGACTTAATTCGGCGTGGGTTATCCCCTATTATGCAATCCAACTTGATAATTACATTCAAGAGATTCTCGGTATCTCTCACTGAGACTTTGAGGTTCGATGTGACGACGAATAACCCCCATTGCCACTTCTGTTGTAAGAGTGACAGCGTGGTAAAACATGGCTATGGCCCTAAAGGCCACCAAAGGTATCGCTGCCTGAGTTGCTGTCGCACGTTTCAAATGAATTATTGTTACGAAGCCTGCAAACCAGGCATTAGGAGCACAATTATTGAAATGACCGCACAAAATCATGGAAAGCGGGCAACCAGTCGTCACTTGCAAGTTTCGTACAACACGGTTCTAAGCGCATGTCATCGGGATAAATAGAAGCTATTCCCCCCTTTGAAAATGCGAATTCCGATAATTCGCCGAATTCAATTGCATTGATAACGGCATTTTTATTGGACGAAAAACAACATTTTTGCGTCACCTATCCGAAGCATGGATTGAGTGTTCTAACAACAACCAATGTTAACGGTACATATATTCCATACGTTAATAATCATTTGAGTTGAAACAATGAAAAAACAAAGCTTATTTATTTTTGCTCTATCTTTAGCCGTTTTTGGCGTTATCACGACAGAGTTGGGTATTATCGGTCTCCTTCCACAAGTCATGAAAGACTTTAATATTGACGTACAAGAAGCAGGTCTGTTAGTCAGTGTTTACGCTGTTGTCGTGGCGGTGAGTGGACCATTTATTACATTATTTATGTCAGGGTGGAATAGAAAATACGTCTTAATTGGCATACTTTCCTTATTCGTGTTCTCGAACCTTGTGTACGCCATAACGCAAGATTACACAACCATGATGATATTTCGAATTCTGCCAGCCTTGATGCATGCTGTATTCTTTTCAGTTGCATTAGTAGCAGCCACTTCTATGGTTCCAGTTGAAGAACAAAGCAACGCCGCAGCAAAAGTATTCGGTGGGGTAGCGGTAGGTTTGGTCTTCGGTATTCCGATTAGTGCTTTTCTAGCTGAACAGTACTCTCTCGCTTATGCCTTTTACTTTGGCTTAACTGCTTGTGCCATTGCGTTAGTGAGTGTGATGTTCTTGATGGAAAGCGCGCCTGTAAAGGAAAAAATGTCATTCGGCTCTCAAGTGACTATTTTACGTAGCAAGTCCATGTGGCTGTCTTTATCGACTGTAATATTCGTATTTGCAGCGATGTTTTCTTCGTACAGCTTTATTACTCAATACTTAAGCACAGTAACGAATATGAACGGTACGTGGATTAGTGCCATGCTGATGGTGTTCGGTGTATTTGGTATCTTTGGTAACTTCATCTTTGGCAAACTACTTGGCAAAAACATGAAAAAGACCGTGATGCTTTACCCTGTCATACTTGGGCTTATCTTTGTTACCGTATACTTCATGGGTTTCTCATTCTCATTTATGGTAGCCATGGTCGCATTTTGGGGTGCAGTACACTCTGCTGGCTTGGTTGTGAGTCAAACATGGGTGATGGATAACGCCGGTGATGCGAAAGTTTTTGCTAATAGTCTTTACATCTCTTTTTCAAACTTTGGGATCACCATTGGCTCGATCGTAGCTGGATGGTTTATCGCTCAGTTCGGTGTAGAAAATCTATTCCTATCAAGCTTAGCATTTACGGTATTAGCGTTGATTAGTATCTTACTAAACCAGAAAAAAAGTCCCGCTATTAAACTTTCAGAAGTGAATTAATCCGCGAAAGTGCTGGCTTTCATGAGAGAAGCATAATCACAAAGGTCAGCACTATTTCTATTACTTGCTCATTCCTGATTGGATTAAACATGTTAGTCCAATCAGCCACTCATTTTGCATTAGATTACTTTATTCAAAGTGCATGTCGCTACTTTGAAACGTCTATTAGTTCTAACAAAGTTTGGGGCATTTCTGAGGTAGAATGTACCACGGGTAAAAATTCAGCCTGTGAAGGTTTTGGACAGAACTTTGTCAGTGACTTTTCTAATTTAGCTATCCTTGAATAACTTTTTGTATCCCAAAAAGCAGAATGCCACCGTTGCTACAGGTGGCGATTTTGATAGGAACTGGACAGTTCCATGCGTTGCGCAACAGGCTTCTTTAAATCGTAAACTGCATATTAATTAAGCAAGCACGTCATAATTAATGATTACGTTTGTCTGGTTGGGCTATGAACATAATGTAGCTGAGTCACACCAATACTCAGAGTAGCTAGCATCTTCCCAGCATTCGATTCTAACTGTCCCGAATTCTTTGCCTGTATGTAGCTCTTCTGAAATTACAAAATGTTCAGATAGTAGTATCTGGCTAATTGCCTCACTAAGATCATCAAAACCAGACAGTGTTACGGTTATATGCCCAGATAAGGTCTTAATCTCTATATAGACCTCTAAGACCCCCTGATCTTGAGACCTGCTCACATTCAAGTTACTCACAAACTCAGGCCTTGCGCACTCAACAATAGTTTTAAATTCGCTCATTGCTCGTTTGTTTCACCATATTTATGCCTGTAGCTCTGAACCCAAGCTCGGTATATAGCTTATATGCCCGCTTATTGTCAGAAGCAACGAGTAATTCTAATTGCTTTACACCTTGAAGCGTCGGTGTTTGTTCAAGCAATCCAAAAACATGTTTTCCATATCCTTTCCCACGATAAATAGGAAATATTTGAATATCATAGATAAACGCTGAGGTGTCTCCCGACTTGTACCCATACCAGAGATAACCTACAACCTCTGTTTTTCTTGCACGTATTGCCTCAATGCACAAAAGATAGTTTTCTCTTGTCTCTAAACCAAATGGTAGACAATCATCCAACTCATTGTTTGCTAGCTTGATGCCTTCATCAACCGTTACCTGATGTGCTTCAGATAACTCTCTACCTCTGAATTCGTTAGAGTACTCTCGATACCCTGTAAACTCTTCAGGTGTCATTTTTCTTATTGAAATCAAAGAATCACCTTGTTTAATCTTAATTCCGATACATCGTTAATTTTGATAGGCAGAAAGGAACTCATGTACTTGTTCTCTTTGCGTAAACCGAAACTTCTCACCTGAAAACGATTCAAAAATTTGATGGTGGAAGCACCATGAACTTTTAGACTCCCGTGTTGAATATTCAGCAGCCCATGTGAGCAATTCTTGGAAGTTCTTCTCAGCTAATCTGCTATCCAACTGTTTTGAGCTTTCAGAGCCTCGTGATAACAGAGAGCTTTTGCAGATAGACCAATCCATATCCAAAAATATTAAGGTATCAGCCGAACCAACAAGCTTCTCAGCCAAAGTCCCAAATACACCCTCGATTACCCACTTAGGTTGTATATTAAGCTTATGCATTTCCTCATCGACTGCTTTCTGAGGACGTTTTTGGTTGTAACCTCCAGACTCCCAAACTATCGAGTCAAGGCTGATCTCTTTCACCCTTAATCGTTTCGCTAACCTTGAAGATAGCCATGTTTTTCCTGATCCAGAGTTACCAATAATAAGAACCTTTTCCATTTACTCTTCACCACGCTTAACGTTGATAATTGATTGTTTTATATAGCATTTATTATGTGGTGACATTCTATGGCTATCGCATCTTGGTGGCAAGCTTTACATAGGTAGGGAATTTGATACTGATTTCTTAACCAATTAATGAATACTCATGCACCAATGCCAAATATGATTTACCAAGAAAAATGAAAGGAAATGGGAGTTTTTGAGCACCGCTTTTTAGCTGCCAGCCATAAGGAAAAGTACTGCGATTTCAGTGCCACGATCCGCCACTGAGTAATTGCGTTAAGAAGAAAAGGGGCACAAACGTGCTAGAAAATGCCACGGGTAAAAATTCAGCCTACGAAGGTTCTGGACAATTATGTGTCAGTGCTTTTGCTAAATTAGCAAACCATCAATAACTACAGGTATGGTAAATTGTTAACTTCGTTCCCATTTTAAATGTCTATAGACAAGAGTTATTAAGCGCGCACTCCTACCTCCTATTCAAATACACTTACTTGCTCTTGCAAGCATGCCCATAACGAAATATAGTAAACTAGTTTACTAACTTGCAATCGAGATGGAACAGAATGATTTTTGAAGAACGTATTTGCATTGAAGCCTCACCTCAAGACATATATTCGTTATATACCGATGTCGAAAATTGGAGTCAATGGGATGAAGAAGTTGACTACTCTCATCTCATGGGAGAATTCAAGATCGGTACTAAAGGTATTCTGAAGCCGAGTAATGGACCTAAATCACAGATTGTAATTGCAGATGCTATACCAAATAAGCACTTTACAGTAACAAGTAAACTACCATTCTGCATTCTATCGTTTGAGCATCATTTGCAGGTCAAGGGAAAAGTAACTCAAGTAATTCATAGAGTTAAGTTTTCAGGTTTAACTAGCTTTTTATTTGGGAAAGTCGTTGGGAAGAAAATCTATAAAGGCCTTCCGTCTACTCTTGAAGGACTAAAAAAAAGGGCTGAAAACAATGTTTAAGCATGAACTCCCTTCGAACAGCGTAGGTCTACAACTCTGGGTTGTTTACAATAAATGGCATTCAGAGGTAATGAAGCACCTTAAGCCTCTAAATATTAATCATACTCAGTTCGTTATACTCGCCTCCATACTATGGTGTAACAAGAATAAAAACGAAACAACACAAGCAGAAATAGTCAATATCACTGGCTTGGATAAGATGACACTATCCAAGTCGATGAAGACTCTAGTCGCTAATGAGATCATAATTAAAGATAAAGGCGTTAGAGATACACGTAGTTTTTCGCTCAAACTCTCGAAAGATGGAGAATCTCTAACAAAAAAAGCCATCGCTCAGGTAGAAGAGTTAGACCAGCTATACTTCGAGAGCCTACAAGACCAGAGAGCAATATTTACTTCTCTGCTACTAGGCCTTAAAAATAGTTAAGCGAATCTAATGATATAACAATTTGCCGATTAAACTTCCACACATGTGGGATCGATTATTATTCAACCGAAGAAACTTTTGGACAATTATCATTTGAAGAAAATGCTCTAATCGCTGTTATCACCAAGCGACTTTGTCGTTTTTAAGAGCAAAAACGCCTCACATCTGAGGCGTTTCACAGTTAATATATAAACTGAGGATTTATTTGAGTTTTATATGTTTGTTGGTCTATCAGTAATTCTTCACCTTAAATGTAAGGCTGAGTATTGTTGGCATTTTGAACGTCTTATTTTTGTGATAATTGCGGGGAACCCCCCCCTTTTTTTTATTTAGCAATTCACTACCTTAAAAACTATGGTGGACTTGGGCGTTACCCTTTGGGCAAGGCTTTTTGCTTGTATCTTTCACCTATGGCCTAAGAGTGGCATCACCCTGATGAGTCACTGCGTGCCGCCTCAGAATGTGCCTCTCTACAGTCCCTATCTAAAAGGATATCGCTGCAATCCTGAACGCCAGCGCCTCGTCATTCTTCCTCGTTGCCGTTCGTCGTACCTTCTCACTCCTTTCACTGACATCCATTAAGTTCGAGTAAGGGCTTGTTGCCTTATGTGCCGGTTTTCCTTTCGACTCGCATCATTTGATGGGGCTCGCAGACTGTTGACCCTCCTAAATCAGAACCTTCTCTGCAAGGGTGAATGAACGCTTCGCGCCCCTGCAGAGAAGAACCCTGTTTGAGGTAGGGGCAGCCAAGCGGCTCCATAAAGTGATACTCAAACAGAAAGGAAACTCCTCATGGCACAACGACACTCAAGCCCAACTCTCTCTAAACCGATGTTCAGCGACCAGCGTTTCGCCGCTGGGCACGAAAGCTCACCAAAAAATGATATCTCCTGTCGGGTCGTTGAACGTGCAGTTCGTTCGACTGTTTCAGCTACAGTTTCAAAAGGACTTATCTGGGTGAATTCAACGGACTTTAATTCGAGCGTTCGAGCGGTCAAAGTGCATGAGATTTTACTTAAGGAGTTTGGTTATACCGACTCTTTGATCTTGGAGGAAAGCCAGAAAGGAAAAGGGGTGAGCATTAGCGTATGTGACAGAGTGACGACGGTAAAACAGATGCGAGAAGATTACGCCTACGCGAAAAAAGAAGAGAGAAACGTTGAAACGACCGCTAAGCATCAAGCAATAGCGAAAGACCTTCTGACTAGCTTGTATGGCCAATAACACGGACTGAGCGCAGCCCATCACGACTTTAAATATTAAAAGGGATCTATTATGTCTGTACTTGCTAACTACTCTAATCACAGCCTTTTCTCTGTCGAAGAAAAAAATATCTTGAACCATGCCGCGAGCATTTTAAAATCTAAGTTGTTTGTGTCAGAGCAGACGCCACTCAATTCCCCTGAATTGGTGAAATCATTTTGTCAGACTTCACTCGCTTCCAATGAAAGCGAAGTGTTTGGGGTGATATTTCTTGATAGTCAGCATCGGGTTTTACGCACAAAAGAGATGTTTAACGGCACCATTGACGCCGCATCCGTTTACCCTCGTGAAGTGGTCAAAGAGTCACTGGCCACAAACGCAAGTGCAGTCATTTTTTATCATAACCATCCCAGCGGTGATGCCACACCCAGCCAAGCCGATCGACGTATTACTCGACGACTGACTGACGCGTTAGCCTTGGTTGATATTCGAGTACTCGATCACTTCGTGGTGTCTTTTGAAGATGTGGTGTCATTTGCGGAGCGTGGTTGGATATAACCATTAGTTAGTGAAAAATGTCTCTCATTCACGCCTATTCTGGCGTGAATGACTTCGGTAACGTAATGCAGTAAACTAAAGACAATTAAATAAGGTTTCTATTATGTCTGAATCAAGCAAAGTTACATTAAGCGTTGAAGAGCTGATCAACCTAACCGCTCATGCTGCCACTCAAGAGCAGTTAAATGATACGCGGAAAGAACTCGATCAGAAGATCGAAGCGGTTCGTCATGACCTTTCAGATAAAATTGAAGCGGTTCGTAATGAGCTGAAGTCTGAAATTCAGGGTGTTCGTAATGAGCTGAAATCTGATATCCAAGGGGTTCGTATTGAAGTGAGTTCCCTTAAAAACCTCATTATTGCAACAGCCTTCGCGATGATTGCGACGGTAGCCGGTGCCGCGTTTTGGGTTGGTAGTCATATCAACGTTTAATGTTCAAATAGGTTTTCTGAAATGCCTCTTATCCTAGAGGCATTTTTTTTGTTCTCGTTATGTCCTCGATCGCTTCAACGCTCGCGCTAAAAGAATTTAAGCCAAAGGCTCGACCGCAAGCGGTCGTCAAATCGGCTCTCAGTACCACAGTGCGCCCATTTACTCGATGTTTGATTATATTGCTTTGTCATGGTGTCACTTTGTGGCTGATAGGCGCCTTTTTTATTATAACGGTTTAAGGCTGATTTGAAGCGTAGCGTCATGATAAAGGCTTGAGTTGTGCGTTACCCTTCGGGCAAGGCTCTCCGCTTGTATCTTTCATCTATGGCCTAAGCGTGGCCTCACCCTGGTGAGTCACTGCGTGCCGCCCCAGAATGTGCCTCTCTACAGCCCCTATCTAAAAGGATATCGCTGCAATCCTGAACGCCTGCGCTACTGCGTAGCTGCGCCTCGTCGTGCCTCCTCGTTACCTTTCACTGATTTCAATTAAGTTCGAGTAAAGGCTTGCTGTCTTATGTGCCGATTTTCCTTTCGACTCGCATCATTTGATGGTGCTCGCAGGCTGTTAACCATCCTCAATCAGAACCTTCTCTGCAAGGGTAAATGAACGCTTCGCGCCCCTGCAGAGAAGAACCATGTTTGAGGTGTGGACAGCCAAGCGGCTCCATAAAAGTGATACTCAAACAGAAAGGAAACTCCTCATGGCACAACAACATACAACCCCAACTCTCTCTAAATCGAATTTCAGCGACCAGCGTTTCGCCGCTGGGCACGAAAGCTCACCAAAAAATGATATCTCTTTACTGCGTATTCCTCAGCGTACAGAGGGAGAAGAGCACGGCTTTTCTCTTACGCCGTGTAGCGATATTACCTTAGCTGAACTCAAAATCGCGGGATTTACTCTGCGTGATTCTAAGTTCTACCCATCCACTCTGGCTGAGGTTGAGAAGAGCATCTTACATCACTTTAAAATAGGGGAATTAACTGACAATTTTATTGTGAAGGATGTATCAACCCCTTCGAGAGCCCTCTTTTCGTTCCACCGTTGCCCGTTTTAATTACTGGGATATTTTGTATTAACGTAAGGAGTAAGTCATGAAATATCTCTCTCACTATGTTCAAGACAAACAAACGCTAGCATTTAATGAAGCAGGGGCATTTTTTGCCTTTTCCACTAAACAGTTCGATGAAGCAAAAAAAGAGGGCGTGAAATATGCGTCGTTAGGTATGGGTTTAATTTGCCCTGTTGATAATGCAAAGCAATTAATGACCCGTTTAGATTCTATTGCTCAAGAAGGGATCGCCGAAGACATCGAAGAGAATGGTAAAAAAGCGATCATTCGCCGTGAGCTATTCAATCACGAGTGTTTTTATACCAATGACATTTGTGATTGTGTCGAAAGTCTCGAAGGGTATGGTATTTCTTACGATGAAGTGTATGAGGTGTTTAATCACATTCGTAAAACGGAAGACGTTTCTTAAACGCTAAAAGTAAAGCGCCTTGATATTTGCTGTATCAAATATCAAGGCAAATTCAATTTAAATACAGGGGTAAATAAAATGAACATTAAAAATCTTACATCAGGTAACGAAGAAATAAAAGAAAAAATTTATGTTTGTACGGCTGTGCCGTTTGATCTTGGCCAAGTCGTTTGTACACAAGGCATTGCTGAACTGCTAAATAACAATATTGGTGTGAATTTACCGATTTACTTACATCGTCACCAAAATGGTGATTGGGGAAATGTCTGTGTTGAAGATAAACTTACCAATGATGAAGCCACCAAGACAGGCGAGCGGGTTTTATCCAGTTACACCATTTGTAATGAACAAGTCTGGATAATTACCAAGCGTGATCGTAGTTGCACTACGATTTTGCTCCCGAATGAATATTGATGACGTCAATTCACGCGATATAATGGAGTTCCTTTGGACTCTATTTTTTAGTTTATGAAAAAATCAATCTTATTATTGTCGGTGTTTCCAAGTGTTGGGTATTCGTTTTGTTTTGATGAAGCAGGACAACATTATAATGTTGCTCCAGCTTTGCTGCGAGCGATAGCACAAGTTGAAAGCAGTCTTGATCCTAATGCTTATAACGAAAACAAAAATAAAAAAGGTCAAGTAACCAGTCGTGACTTTGGACTCATGCAAATTAACTCTATTTGGTTTCCTCGATTGGCTGAATTTAACGTCAATAAAGCCAATATTTACAAACCTTGTTTTAATGTTTCATTAGGTGCGTGGGTATTAAGTTCTAACTTTTCTAGTCATGGTTATAACTGGAACAGTGTCGGCGCGTATAATGCGGGTTTTTCCAAACGCACCGAGAACGCCAGAAAAATATACATCCAAAAAGTCCAATCGGTTTATTTTAATCCTAACGTTAAATAAAAGACCTTGCACCATAACGGTGCAAGGTCTTTAGCTTTTCCTCTCGCTTTCTTCCTTCAATTTCCAGATCCCCCGCATCCCTCGTTCGTCAGATTCATTCGCCACCTGGTCGGCTTTTGTCTTTCGCTGTCAGTTTTTCCCGTCGCTTTGATTAAGGAAGTCAGATCATTCGTTCTGAGTTGTTGGTTAGTTGAGTTGGTGACCACACACCACGGCGCATTGATTTCAATGCGAATGGTTGTCTGTTAATGATATAAAGACAATAAAAACAAAAAGTTATATTTAATGATGAAGGGGGAGTAGAGTGTAAAAAATTTTCAAAATCTCAACTAATTAGCCGCTGAAATCGTATTTAAAAATATGTTAAATGTATTAAATATCCATTTAACCCATGCATGGTAAGGTTTACAGGCTATTTGATTTGAAAGTGAGTGTATTTGTATTTGATTTCAATTTAGCCCTTTTCTGGCTTTGTTTGTGAGCGATTGTTAGGTTGTGATAATATGGTATCGTATTTAAATGTACATTAAATCGTATTAACCAAATTTGGTGGGAGAAAATCTAAAAATGGCGAGAAGCACAGTATTACAAGCCACAATCAAGGGGCCGCTAGAGCAAGATTTTCGCAAGTTTAAAAAGAGAGAGGGTTTAACTGATGCTGATGCGATTCGTCAGCTTTTGACATTGGCATTGCGTATTAAACTGAATGACAGTGACGATGAAAGGCCGTCGAACCGTGAGTTGATGGAAGAAACGTATCGTAGAGTTAGGCAGGTACAAGGCGTGCTAAATTTAAATTTGGCGCATAGCTTTGATGGGGAGGGGTATTATAAGAATAAAGCGGATTCGATTGAGCAAAGAAAATCCAACACCGCTTTGGTTGATAAAAGCGTCGATGAATATCTTGAAGGCGAAAAAAAAGGGTAGCCATTGGCTACCCTTTTATTATCGCTCTAACTCTCTGTCGATTTCTCTGTCTTCCCA